>DDFD01000005.1 GCA_002337005.1 Flavobacteriales bacterium UBA1937
CCGTAGATAAATAGAACTAGAGCTGCCCAGAAAGATACCCACCAGAGTTTTCCGGCTCTCTCTTCGATAGGTCTTGCAATATCTTCGGTGATATCGTGATAAGTCTTGTGACCAATAATTAGCGGTTCCCTAATAGGGGCTTCGTAATGTCCTGACATGTTTTACCTATTTATATTATTTAAACGTTTTTTTCTTTTCTGTTTCTTACTTTAGTATGATAGAATACGTTTGGTTTTGTACCTACTTCTTCTAGCAATACATATTTTCTCTTGTCATTGAATAATGCTCTTACTTCAGATGATTTATCATTCATATCTCCGAATTTAAGTGCACCAGTAGAACAAGCTTTAGAGCAAGCGGTTTGTAATTCGCCATCTTCAATTCTTCTGCCTTCTTTTTTGGCTTCTAGAATTGTAGCTTGAGTCATTTGGATACACATAGAGCATTTTTCCATTACCCCTCTTGTTCTTACCACTACATCTGGATTTAGAACCATTCTTCCTAAATCGTTATTCATGTTGAAGTCGAACTTATCATTTAAGTTATAAGTAAACCAATTGAATCTTCTTACTTTGTAAGGGCAGTTGTTTGCACAATATCTAGTACCAATACATCTGTTGTAAGCCATTTGGTTTTGACCTTGTTTACCGTGAGATGTAGCAGCTACAGGACAAACTGTTTCACAAGGAGCGTGATTACAGTGCTGGCACATTACTGGTTGGAAGATTACATCTGGATTTTCAGCAGCAGTTTCTAAAAGACCTTCACTTTCTAATAAAGGAATTTTAACACCATACAAATCTGGAACCGTTTGTCCATCTTTTAATCCATCATATACTTCTATTTTATGATCAGTAGAATAGTATCTATCAATTCTTAACCAATACATATCTCTAGACATTCTGATTTCTTCTCTCCCTACTACAGGAACATTGTTTTCTGCTTGACAAGCAATAATACAAGCTCCACAACCAGTACAAGAATTCAAATCTACTGAAAGATTAAAATGTGGACCATCTGTATCATCAAAAGCATCCCAAAGATCTACTTTTCCCATTGGTAATGTACCTTTCAATGTTTCCATTTTTAATGGAGCATTCCATTCATTTACATCACCTTTTAGATAAGTATCTAGAGAAACCTCTTTTGCGATTTCATAACGTCCCATCAGTGTATTTTGAAGCTGCATTCCCGCGAATTCGTGGTCATCAGCATCTGCTTTTTCTATAGTAACACCAGAAACGATGGTATTATACCCATCAAATAATGGGTAAGCATTTACTCCTACTTCTGCTACTTTACCAGAATCTTTTTTACCATAGCCTAATGCTAAACCTACAGAACCTTCTGCTTGCCCAGGTTGGATAAAAACAGGTACGTTTTCTATAGTTACTCCATTTACTTTAAGATTAACTACAGTACCATCTAGCTGCATTCTAGCATTCAATTCATTTTCAATGCCAAATTTCTTAGCATCTTTCGGAGAAATGGTTAAGTAATTATCCCAAGACATTCTAGAAATTGGGTCTGGTAGCTCTTGTAACCAAGGGTTATTGGCTTGAGTTCCGTCTCCCATAGAAGTTTTGGTATAAAGTACCAATTCTAATTCAGAAGCTTTGAATGCTTTTAAGTCTGAAGAAGCTTTAGTAGCGTCACCACCAGTGTAAGAAAGACTACCAGTAACGTTTCCTGTATTGAAACCATTATATAATGCTTGATTGAAAGATGTACCTCCTAAAATAGATGGCGCATTAGCTTTCAAATATTCGTAATAATTGTTGGCTGCATTTCCTTTACCATTCATCCAAACTAAAAGAGAATCTTCTAATTGTCTTGATTTGTAGACTTTTTGGATGGTAGGCTGGATTAATGAATATGCACCAGTTTGAGGTGCGATATCTGCCCAATTTTCTAACCAATGTGTTGAAGGAATAATCACTTTTGCTTTTTCAGCAAGAGCATTTTTCTTATCTGTAACAGCAATTAGTGTAGAAACTTTAGCAAGAGCTTTTTCGAAGTCTGCACCTTTGGCGTGAGAATAAATTGGGTTTACATTGTTTACAATTAAAACGCCAACGTTACCTGCATTTAACCAAGCTAAAAACTCAGTAAATCTTGCGTGGTCATATTCTTTTAGCAAATTAGCTTTACCTGTGAAGGCTTCAGAACCTAATTTTTGGTTGATTAAGTGAGCTAAAACATAAGCGCCTTTAGAACCATCTGCAAAAACAACAGCTTTACTGCCTTTTGCTTGTAATTCTTTAGCGATTTCATTAGCTACTTTGTCAGAAGAACCACTACCAACAATTGCATTATATACTTCTACTAAAGTTTTATTTACTGCTGAAGGTTTTAGGATAATTCTAGTATCTGCATTAGCACCTGTAAGAGACATATTAGACTCTACTTGTACGTGTCTAAGCATTTTCTCGCTAGGTTTTCTAGCAGCAGCATAAGATGTTTCTAAACTTGATGCATTGTAATCTCCTAAGAAATCTGCTTGGAAAGAAACCACCAATTCTGATGTTGATAAATCATAAACAGGTAAAGCTCTGTTTCCAAAAACTTCTTGTGCAGCGTCTAATGCAGCAGCATAGGTATATGCATCGTATGTTACTAACTCAGCGTTAGGATATTTAGTTTTGAAATCTCCAAATAATTTTTTGAAAGTTGGAGATGGATAAGAATGAGATAATACTACAATCTTTTTATTAGCAGCTTGTGTACTTGCTAAAGCTTTGATTACAACATCATCTACCTGATCAAATGTAGCATCATTGCCATCTAGTTTTGGTTGTTTCACTTTATCATTATCATAAAGCGAAAGTACACTAGCCTGTGCTCTGGCATTGGTTTTACCTAAGTCTTTAGCAGCAGGATTTGGTTCTATTTTAATAGGTCTTCCTTCTCTGGTTTTTACTAAAACACTTGCAAAATCGAAACCATCAAAATAAGTAGATGCATAATAATTAGGAATGCCTGGGATTATGCTGTGAGGTTTTACCACATAAGGAATGGTTTTAATTACAGGAGCTTCACAAGCAGCCAAAGTAACGGCTGCAGTAGAGAATCCTAAAAGCTTAAGGAAATCTCTTCTAGAAGTTCCAGAATTGTTCATCTTATCGGCATCACCCAAGAACTCGTCCACAGGAATTTCGTTTTGAAACTCTTTCTGTGCCAATTTCGCGTTTAGCGATTGGTCTTTAAGTTCGTGAATACTTCTGAATTGTATTTTATTTGAAGCCATTTATACTTCTAATTTTCTGTTATTAATAATGACATTTACCACACTCTAAACCACCAATAGCATCTACGGTCATTTTAGTTTCTCCACCGTATTGTTTTTTCAACTTATCGTGAAGTTTTTGGTAGTATTCTTTGTTATATCCGTTTGTCATATCTACTTCTGTAGTTCTGTGACATTCTATACACCAACCCATCGTAAAGTTGTTCGCCATTTGTACTTTGTCCATTTCTTGAACTTGACCGTGACAAGCTTTACATACCACATCTACTTTTTTAGCCTTCATGATGGTTTGTTCACCAGCTACTACGTGCTGAGAGTGGTTAAAGTAAACAAAATCTGGCATATTGTGAATTCTCACCCATTCAATAGGTTTTGTTTTGCCTGTATATGATTGTGAACCTTCGTCCCAGCCAGCAGCTTCATAGATTTTCTTGATTTCTGCAGTATAGAAAGCTCTATCTTTACCTTCTTCTATATACTTACCTTTGTATTCTGCAATACCTTTATGGCAGTTCATACATACGTTTACAGAAGGAATTTCAGAAACTTTACCGTACTTAGCACCAGAGTGACATAATTGACAGTCAATCTTATTCTCGCCAGCGTGAATTTTGTGTGAAAAATAGATAGGCTGTTCTGGTTGGTAGCCCTTATAGACACCTACCCACATAAGCCAATTCCAAATTCCATATAATGCTAAAACAGCTAATAATCCCATTACAGTTTTACCTAAAGTCTGATACTTGTTATAGAATTCTCCTAAAGAGTGAATTCTAGTAGCATCTAAATCAGAAATTTCTCCTGATTTTCTCTGTAATTTTACAAGCTGACTAAGTTTGAAAAGAATCCAAAGAAGTAATCCTGCAATAGAAACAAGTGAAATCAAGATAATTCTTGATTGGTTTTTTTCTTCTTGTGCAGCCTTCTGTGCCTCTGGAGAGTTAGCAGCGTCTTCGGCAGCAGGTTCTACTTTTGGAGGATTGGTGGTGTATTCTAGAATGTCTGCCACATCCTGATCAGAAAGACTCGGGAATTGAGTCATTTCTACTTTTTTGAATTTTTCAAAGACTTCATTTGCATACTTATCACCAGAAGCTCTAAGCGCTTTGTTGTCTTTAATCCACTTTTGGAACCAATCTACACCTAAATTTTGGTCCTTTTTTAATCTATCTACTACGCCACCTAAAGCAGGCCCTACCACTTGTTTGTCTAGCGCATGACACGCAGAACAATTGGTTTTAAAAAGAGTTTCCCCTTTTTTTGCGTCACCTTTTAGATCTTGGGCGTAAATAGAAGCACTGGTTGTTAATAGCAAGCTAACTGCCAACAACACTTTCTTGTAATGCTTTCTCCAACTAATCATTTAAATAATCTTGGGTTAATACTATTGAGTTTACATTCAATTCCGCAAAAATAAGACTTTAACACAAATTTAAGAGAAGCTTTTTATGTATTTTATCATTTTCTGTCAATTTATAACAATTCTAAATAACAATGGTTGGTATAATTTTTATTTGTATTAATTTTGCTAAAAATATTTTTTTGATGAACAAGATTTTAAAATTAGTGTGTTTTCTCTCATTGTTTGGCTTTTATACTGTTGATGCTCAACAAGTTGTTAAGAAAGATACGCTTAATGGAACAGAACTTACAGTAACGATGGACTCTAAAGTAGATGACCTTTTGAAGGATTTAGAGCCTAAATGCGATCGCTTAAATGATATAGGCAATAAACCTGTTACAAAGGTAGAGGTCAATACAAAAACGAAAACAAAAGCAGAAATATGCCGTGATAATCCTAGAATTATGGGCTTCAGAATTCAAGTTGCTGTAGTAAAGTCTAACGAAGAGTCTAATGAAGTGAAAAATTACTTCAGATCTAAATTTCCTAACATAAAGGCGATTACAGATGCTTCTCTTAGACCTAATTACAAAGTATTGGTTGGTAGTTATTTTACCAAACAGGCAGCCGCTGGTGATTTGGCAAGGATTAGACAATACTTTAAAGACGCTAGAGCTGTAGAGTACTACATTTTCTGTGTGGAAGGAAAAGAATAATTAAATAAGCAAGCAAAAACCTCAGATTATTCTGAGGTTTTTTTATGTTCTGTGATTAATTTTTTACTAATAACCTGAAGCCTTCACCGTGTACGTTGATAATTTCTAAACCTTCATCATCTTTCAGTAATTTTCTAAGTTTGGCAATGTAAACATCCATACTTCTCGCGGTAAAATAATTTTCTTTTTTCCAGATTTTTCTTAGGGCAAGATCTCTTGGCATAAAATCATTTCTGTGCAGACAAAGAAGTTTTAAAAGTTCATTTTCTTTCGGAGAAAGTTTGTATTCGTTATCACCTACTCTTAACTGTCGAAGTACAGAGTCAAAGAAAATATTTGAAATTTTGAACTGTTCTTGTTCCTCATCTTCTACCACAGCACTTCTTTGTAAAATAGCTTTAATTTTGTATAGAAGTAGTTCAGTATCAAATGGTTTTGTGATGTAATCATCTGCGCCAATTTGGTAACCTTTTAGCACATCTTCTCTTTGGTTTCTAGCGGTTAAAAATATGATAGGTGTATTTTTATCTATTTTTCTCACATCTTCTGCTAAGGAAAATCCGTCTTTTTTGGGCATCATTACATCAAAAATGCAGATGTCAAATTCTTTTTCTGTAAATTCTTTTAACCCTAGTTCGCCATCTATAGCTAGAGTTACCTCAAAGTTATTAATCATTAAATAATCTTTAAGTACGGCACCGAAACTTTGATCGTCTTCTACTAATAAAATTCTGTTGCTCATAATATCTTGGTGTTTTAAATTTTTTAATTGTTAGATGTTTGTTTTTAGGCTAAGACATAGGTAATTTCAGCGTAAATGTACTTCCTTTATCTTTCTCAGACTCTACAATTACCTGTCCTTTATGCATTTCTATGATTTTTTTCACATAAGACAGCCCTAATCCTTGTCCTTTTACGTTATGTATATTTCCTGTTTCTTCTCTGAAGAATTTCTCGAAAATCTTCGTTTTGTTTTGTTGCTCCATTCCCATACCTTTATCAGAAATTTGAATAACATACCAGTTGCCTTCGTTTTTGGTGGAAATTTTGATTTCTGGAGTGTTTGGCGAATATTTGTTGGCGTTGTCTAATAGATTAATAAGCGCATTAGATAGGTGAAATTCATCTATTCTTACCAAATAATGCTCTGCTTTAAATTCTTCGGTAAGTGTACCGTTTCTCTCTTCTACAATTAACCTAAAAGATTTTGAAATCTCCTTAATTAGCTCTCTTACATTGGTTTCTTTTAAGAAGAGCTTCATTTCGTTTCGCTCTAGTTTAGACATATTGAGAACGTTTTCTACTTGTTTTTTCATTCTCAAATTCTCTTGTTTTATCAGTCTAGAGTAGTATTTTACTTTTTCTGGATTGGTAGCAATTTTATCATTATTTAAAGAATCTGTAGCTACAGAAATGGTAGCTAAAGGTGTCTTGAATTCGTGAGACATATTATTAATGAAGTCTGTTTTTACTTCAGAAATTTTCTTTTGTCTCATCATATAATTAATGGAAATAATATAAATCCCTAAAATGGTAAGCAAGGACATAAATGTACCGAGCAACATAGGCAAATTGTTTTTAACCAATGAAGCATCTTTTCTGGGAAAAACCAAAGAAAGTGAAAAAAGAGTCTTGTCATCTTTATCAATAAAGAGCGGATACGTATAATTTTTTTTGTCTTTTTGGTCTAGAAAAGTATTATTTGAGATAGAAGTCAATTTGTTGTTTTTATCTAAAATTCCGTAGCCAAATTTAGAGTCAATACCTTGTAATTTTAATTCTTCAGAAAGCACAGAATCTAAAACTTTTTTATTAACTCTTTGATTGATAGGAAGGTTGCTGGCGTTAAATTTTGCGAATTCTGTTAAAGAAAACAAGCCGCTACTTATGTCTTGGCTCTGTGCAGAAGTAATAATTTGAGGTGCAGTAGGTGTTTTTTTAAAGCTGTAAATTCCTTCGTCTTTATAGAGTTTAAATTTAGTAAGGCTATCTCCTTTTTTTGAAATAGGAATGTCTTGTTTCTCTACAATCGTTTTCCCGAAAGATAATGTGGTTTTGCTTAAGGAATCTTGAACCTGCTGAACAGTGTATAATGTGGGCTTTTTAGCGTTTGAAGTTAAGGTTTGGTCAAAATTTTTAAATTTCTCATTGTATTTGTTAAATTCAATTTCGCTGATTTTTTGTGCAGAATTTTCTAATGCAATGTGTACTTTATTAGAAAACTCTTGCTCTAGAGAAGCATAGTATTCTTTGAGCCAATAAAACTGTAAAGAGACGAAAACGATAAGCGAAATCGTCATAAAAACAGACAGAATTGGGATAAATTTATTATTCATTTTCCTTAGAAAATTTTGTTAAAATTAGAAATTTAACACAAATTAAACAAAAAAATTGCATTTAATTTGCATCATATTTCTTAAAAACGTTTTTTTTAACAAATTATTGTGAAAATAAGACATTGCTGAAGCATGTTTTTAAGAAACCTCTAACAGATTTTCATCTAAAAAATATTGAATGATTGCTTTTTTCATGAGCAATTGCTGTTCATTTGGTTTTAGCTCTGGCAATTCTTCTAATTGTTTATAAATAGGCCAGCCGTCATCATCATAATCTTCAAATTGATAAAACCCAAAAGGTTCTAGTAATCTGCAAACCGCAATGTGCAGAAGATTGATTTTATCGTCTTTAGAATATTTTTGTTGGCCACTTCCTAATTCCTGAATTCCTATCAGAAACAGAAGGGTTTCGATTGGCGGATTTTTTTCTGTTTGGAAATGTTCTACAAAAAATTCTTCTATTTTTATCCAAAGTTCTGTTTCGTTCATTTTTATAATTGATTTTTGCCACGAATGCACTAATAATTTTATTTTTCGTACATTCATGACTAAATTATTTTTGTTCTTCTTTACTTTTTTTGTCTTCTTCTCGAGCTATTTTTAATAATTCTTCTAATTTTTGGTGCTTTTTCTCTTCTAAATAATCATGCTTTTCTTGTCTCAATATTTTTTGTCTTTGAACAAGATAATAAGTAATAAATAACGAAATAAAAACAATAAAAATTAGCATAGCGTTTATTTTATAAAATTAGTGCATTCGTGACAAAATTATTTTTCTAATTTTAATAAAAATGCATATTCTAGCGCGTCTTCTTTTAAACTTTCAAACCTTCCAGAAGCACCACCGTGACCAGATTTCATATCGGTTTTGAAAATTAAAATATTATTATCGGTTTTCAAATCTCTTAACTTTGCAGTCCATTTCGCGGGTTCCCAATATTGAACTTGACTGTCGTGAAATCCTGTTGTTATTAAGGTATTTGGGTAATTTTTTGCTTCCACATTATCATAAGGTGAATAAGAAAGCATATAATCGTAATATTTTTTCTTTTTAGGATTTCCCCATTCATCAAATTCACCAGTTGTGAGAGGAATACTTTCGTCTAACATTGTAGTTACCACATCTACAAAAGGAACTTGCGCCACAATTCCGTTGAATGTTTCGGGTTCATAGTTCATAATGGCTCCCATTAAAAGTCCACCAGCAGAACCACCCATTGCATAAAGATGTTTTGGCGAAGTATAATTTTCTGATATTAAAAACTTGGCAGCATCGATAAAATCAAAAAACGTGTTTTTCTTTTTCAGCATTTTTCCGTCATCATACCAATCTCTTCCGAGATATTCGCCACCACGAATGTGAGCAATAGCATAAATGAAACCTCTGTCTAAAATCGAAAGTCGAACATTAGAAAAGCTTGCATCAACTGTATGTCCATAACTTCCGTAACCGTAGATTAGAAGTGGTGTTTCGGTAGATTTTTGGGTGTTTTTGTGATAAACTAAAGAAATCGGAATTTTTACTTTTCCGTCTCTAGATTTTGCCCAAATTCTTTCAGAAATATAATTTTTAGAATCAAAAGTTCCGCCCAAAACTTCTTGTTGTTTCAAGAGTTTGGTTTCGCGGGTTTTCATATTGTATTCATAGGTAGAACTTGGTTGGGTAAGCGAGGTGTAACCATAGCGAAGAACTTCTGTATCAAAATCTAAATTTATACCAACGTAAGCGGTGTAAGTTGGCTCATCAAAAGGCAAATAATGAGACTGCCCTGAAATATTATCAATAATTTTCAATTGTAGTAAACCTTCGGTTCTTTCTTCAATTACGAAATAATCTTTGAAAATCTCAAAACCTTCTAGCAAAGTCTCTTTTTTATGCGGAATTACTTCTTTCCAATGTTCTTTGGAAGGTTGGTCAACCGAAGTTTTCATAATTTTGAAATTGGTAGCGCCACCTTCATTGGTAATAATGTAAAAGTCGTTTTGATAATGTTCTACAGCATATTCTAAATCGTCTTCTCTTTTTTGAATCACTTTCCATTCTGCAAAAACATCATCCGCAGGAATAAACCAATGCTCATCTGAAATGGTAGAAGAACTTGCAATAAAAATATATTCTAAAGATTTTGATTTGTAAACCGTTACATCAAAAGTTTCGTCTTCTTCGTGAAAAATCAAAACGTCTTCTTCTTGCGAAGTTCCTATTTTGTGTCTGTAAATTTGGAAAGCGCGTAAAGTTTCGTCTTTTCTGATGTAGAAAAAATGTTGATTATCTGCTGCCCAAACTGTTTTACCAGTGGTGTTTTCTATTTTATCTGAAAGAAATTCGCCAGTTTCTAAATTTTTGAGCAAGATGGTATAAATTCTTCTTCCTACAATGTCTTCAGAAAAAGCAGCCAACTGATTATTGACGGAAACCGAAAAACTACCTACATCATAGAAGTCTTTTCCAGAAGCCATTTCGTTTACGTCTAACATGAGTTCTGCTTCGTTCTCTAAACTTTTGAAATGTCTGTAAAAAAGAGGATATTCTTTCCCTTTCTGATATTTTACAACATACCAATATTCATTGAAAAAATAAGGTAAACTCTCGTCGTCTTCCTTGTAACGGGCTTTCATTTCTTGGAAGAGTTGTTCTTGCAATTCTTCGGTATCTTTCATTACGAAATCGCAATAGGCGTTTTCTTCTTCCAAATATTGTAAAACTTCTGGGTTTTCTCTTTGGTTGAGCCAAAAATAAGGGTCGTTTCTTTGATGACCGTGAATTTCTAAAAATTTATCTATTTTTTTTGCTTTTGGAGCGTTCATTTGTTTGTGGTTCAAAAGGTTTGAAATCGTTTGAATGGTTTGAAAATAGCTCAAACTGAGGTGTGAGAGAAAATTTTCGTTTGCAAAGATAAGGTTTCTATAAATGAAAAAATCACCAAATCTCTTTGATGATTTTTATATTGTTGTAAAGATTTTATTTGTCTTTAATTATGATTCTTACTTATTTTTACTTATTGCTAACTTTAATAAATTTTTCGATAGCCATTGTCATAGAAGGTGTTTCTTTTGTAGGAGCCATTACATCTACTCTTAGTCCGGCTTCTTCTGCGGCTTGTTTAGTAGATACCCCGAAAACTGCAATTTTTTTGTCTCCTTGTTCAAATTTCGGGAAATTTTGGAACAGAGATTTTATCCCTTGATGAGAAAAAAATGCAAGCATATCATAATCTTCGATATTTAGGTCAGATAAATCACTTGCTACAGTTTTGTACATTACTGCCTTAGTCCAGTCTATTCCTGCGTTGTTTAGTACTTTAGAAGTTTCTTCCGTAAGTACGTCAGAGCAAGGAAGTAGGTACTTCTCGTCGTGATGTTTTTTGAATAGCGGAGCGAGGTCTGCCATCGATTTTTCGCCAAAAGAAATTTTTCTTTTTCTGTAGATAATATGTTTTTGCAGATAATTGGCAATGGCCTCAGATTGGCAAATATATCTCATAGAATCTGGAACGGTAAAACGCATCTCCTCTGCAAGTCTGAAATAATGGTCTATTGCATTTTTACTGGTAAAGATAATACCAGTGTAGTGAGAGAGATCAATTTTCTGAGTTCTCAGTTCTTTAGCATCCACACCTTGTACATGTATGAATGGTCTAAAGTCAATTTTTATTTTTTCTTTTTTGGCAATTTCCAAATAAGGAGATGATTCTGCACTTGGAGTAGGCTGTGAAACCAAAATAGATTTAATTTTCATCCTCAAAAATTCCTAATAAATATTAAATAAAGCAAAACTTCCAAACTACTAAAATTGGTAAAATTTGGAGACTGCAAATATACAAAAATTTATAATAAAATTGCTTAGGTAAAATTCGCTGATTATTAAATAGATAGTAAAGTATTTTTAACACAAAAGCGAAAATAAGAACCGCCAAGTAGATTCTGAAAAATAAACGGGTGTTTAATGGTAAATAGTAATGTAAAATACTAATGACCAATATCACCATAGAATATATCAAATAATATTTTTGTGCAGCGTGTGCATAATAATGATAGTTTTTTATATTGTCTATACTGGCAAAGAATAAAAAAGTTATCAAGTTTTTTACAAAGTAAAAAATCAATAAAGTAGTAAATAAAAACCCAAATTTATTAAATTGTATCCCAAAGGTACCAGAATTTTCCGTAATAAATTTAGGAACTATAGGAATGTACTGAGAAAACAATACCGAAAAACTAGCACAATGTAAAATGGTGGTAATCGTCCAGCTAAGATAAATGTTGTTTACATTTTCGAAGGGTTGCATTAGAAAATCATACAAAGAAATGTCTCTGTGAAGCGTTCTAAACATAATAATGTAAGACAATGCAATGCCTATTACACAATATATTACCCAATCCGGATGCAATACAACTCTTATCAATTTTAAAGTTTTTGCAAAAATAAGAAAATTAAGGAATAATATTTGATTTTGGTTTTTAATAGAATCACTATAAAAATCATATCTTTGCATCTTCAATTATTATGAAAAAATTAGTCATTATCCCCACTTACAATGAGAAGGAAAATATCCGAAACATCATTAATGCTGTTTTTGCTTTAGAGCAGGATTTCCATGTGCTTATTGTAGATGATTCTTCACCAGACGGTACTGCCCAAATTGTAGAGGAAATGAGAAAAGAATTTCCTACACATCTTCATTTGCTTATCAGAAAAGTAAAAGATGGGCTAGGTAAAGCATATATTGCTGGTTTTAAATGGGCTTTGGAGTACGGATATGATTATGTTTTTGAGATGGATGCAGATTTTTCTCATAATCCTAATGATTTGCCCAAATTGTATGATGCTGCTGTAAATGCAGATATGAGCATAGGTTCCAGATATTGTAATGGCGTAAATGTAGTAAACTGGCCTATGTCTAGAGTTCTATTGTCTTATTTTGCTTCTAAATATGTAAGATTTGTATTGAAAATTCCGGTTTTTGACACCACAGCTGGTTTTGTTTGTTTTTCTAGAAAAGTTTTAGAAGAAATAGGATTAGACCAGATAAAAATGACGGGCTATGGTTTCCAAGTCGAAATGAAATACAGAACTTTCAGAAAAAAATTCCAAATTGCAGAAGTTCCTATTATATTTACCGATAGAACTCAAGGAGTAAGCAAAATGAATGGAGGAATTATAAAAGAAGCGGTCTTCGGAGTGATTGATTTAAAACTCAAATCTCTTTTCGGGAAACTATAAAATCGCCATGGTTGGCAAATGCAAAAACCGATGAAGACAAAGCGAATCATTTTTATTTTTTACGTTAAAAATATCTGCATATGAAAAAATTAATTTCACTTTTTTCTATTTTATTTCTTTTTTCTTGCTCTAACATTGTAGATAAACCAAAAAATCTCCTTAGCAAGGATAAAATGTCTGAAGTAATTGCAGATTTTGCAATCTATGACCAGTCTTACACCATTAATCCCAATACTAATATGGAGATTAACAGCAGATTCGTACTAAAAAAACACAGAATCACTGCGGCGATGTATAGAGATAGTTATAAATATTATATGTCTAATCCTGCGCAGCTAGATAAAATCTTAGAAAACGCCAAAGAAATCATTTTGGATAAAGATCCTAAGTTAGAAGGTTACATCGACAAGATGAAAAATAAGAATCCTAACGTTCCTTCTTTTGTAAAATAATTCCTTGTAAAGAAATTGATGACAATGCACCCATTTTTTGAAATTGAAAAAACAACTTCTGGTAAAGCCAGAGCTGGCAAAATAACCACAGATCACGGAGAAATACAGACCCCTATTTTTATGCCAGTTGGTACGGTAGCTTCTGTAAAAACCGTACATCAGCACGAACTGAAAGAAGATATAAAAGCCCAGATAATTCTAGGAAATACCTATCATCTTTATTTAAGACCAGGTATGGAAATTATGCAAGAAGCAGGCGGATTGCACCAATTTATGAATTGGGACAAACCGATTCTTACCGATTCTGGTGGTTACCAAGTTTTTTCGCTTTCCTCTAGTAGAAAAATGACGGAAGAAGGTGTGAAATTCAAATCTCATATTGATGGAAGTTACCATTTTATTTCACCAGAAAAATCAATGGAAATTCAGCGTCAAATAGGAGCAGATATTTTTATGGCCTTTGACGAATGTACACCATATCCTTGTGAATACAACCAAGCAAAATTATCTATGGAGCTTACACACCGTTGGCTAAAAAGATGTATTGATTGGACGAACGAGAATCAAGAAATTTACGGACACAAGCAACATCTTTTCCCAATAGTTCAAGGTTCTACCTATTCTGATTTAAGGGAAATTTCGGCAGAAGTTATTGCCGAAGCAGGAGCTGATGGAAATGCAATTGGTGGACTTTCTGTAGGTGAACCAGAAGAAGAAATGTACAGAATTACCAACGAAGTTACCGATATTTTGCCTAAAGAAAAGCCAAGATATTTAATGGGAGTTGGCACTCCTTGGAATATTATCGAAAGTATTGGTCTCGGTATTGATATGATGGATTGTGTAATGCCTACCAGAAATGCAAGAAATGCAATGCTTTTTACTTGGCAAGGTGTAATGAATATGAAAAATAAAAAGTGGGAAAAAGATTTTTCTCCGCTTGATGAATTTGGGACTAGTTATGTAGATAGAGATTACAGCAAAGCTTACGTTCGTCATTTATTTGTTGCCAAAGAATATTTAGCCAAACAAATCGCTTCTATTCACAATTTGGCATTTTATTTAGATTTGGTAAAAGTAGCGAGAGAGCATATTATTGCAGGAGATTTCTACGAATGGAAACAGCAAATTATCCCTCAATTGAAACAAAGACTTTAAAAATAACTGAAAATTTATATATTTTTAAAAACGATTTAGCAATTTTGCAAATCAACGATTTTACAGATTAATGAAAATATTAGATCAATACATCATCAAAAAATATATGGGAACACTAGCTTTTATGCTAGTACTCTTGTCTATAATTATTGTAGTGATAGATGTGCAGAGTAAAGCTCCTAGAATAGAAACCAATGGTTATACTGTGGGATACTTTCTTATACATTTTTATCCTTATTTAATGTTGTATTACATTATAACTTTTTTCTCAATTTTGGTTTTTATTACCGTAATTTATTTCACTTCTAGAATTGCTAATAATACAGAAATTGTAGCTTATATCAGCAGTGGAGCTAGTTTTCATAGATTTGCAAGACCTTATTTGGTGGCGTCACTTATCATAGCAGCAGGTATTTTGGCAATTAATCATTTTGTTTTGCCTTGGTCTAATATCAAGAAAAATGAATTAGAAATCTATACCATGAATACAGTAAACCGAGAAAAGTTTACTGCCAACAAGCAGATTTCTACACAGCTTAATCCTCAGGAATTCATATTTATCAATAGTTATAATAGGCAAACCAACAGAGGTTCTGGCTATTTGTATCAAAAATTTGATAAGAATAAAAAATTGCTCCATCAGATTAATGCCGCCGAAATTTTTTGGGACGAAAAAAAGAAGCTTTTCATTATTAATAATTATTTAGAAAAAACGACGGGTAAAAATGATACCGAAATTCTAAAAAATGGCGATACCAAAGAGCAAAACTTCAAGCATTCTCCAGAAGAGCTTTTTCCGAATGAATTACTCGGGCAAAACAAAACCACGCCAGATTTAATAAGATTTATAAAAAGAGAAACCGAAAAAGGCAATAGTAATATTAATACCTATCTTAATGAATTGCATCAGCGTACAGCAATGCCTGTTTCTATTGTTATTCTTACGTTTTTAGCACTTTCTCTGTCTTCGCAGAAAAAAAGAGGAGGTCTAGGGATGAATTTAGCTTTAGGAATTTCCTTAGCATTTATTTTTGTTTTTTCTTTTGAGGTGTTAAAGGTTTTGGCTTCTGAAGATAATTCTTTGCCACCGCTTCTAGCAATGTGGATTCCTAATATCGTTTTTGGTAGTTTAGCATTTTATTTATACTGGAAGCGAGCCAATCAATAGAGCAATTCTATTTCTTTGTAGAAAAATTTGTGTAAACCGTCACGTTCTAGCTCTATCCAGAGATAGCCGTTCTCGTCAGCAGATTTTATTATGCCATTTTGTCTTGTTTTGTCTTTTTCAAAAACAGCAATTTCGTCTTTTTTGTAAAGATTTTGATGATAAATGTCTAAGACATTTTCTGGGATTGTTTTTTTTGTTAAATTCTCAAAAAGATAATGATGAAAGCTATTTGCGAATTCTTTTACTTCAAATTTTAACTGAGTTTGGGTAAATATAGAGCCTGCTTTTGGCAGTTTTTCAAAATTTTCTTGCAAAATATTAATACCAATTCCCCCCATCAAAAAATCTCCTTTTTTTTCGAATAGCATTCCGCAGATTTTCTTATTTTTAAGGATTAAATCATTTGGCCATTTTATTTTCACCTCTGTTTTGGTCAAATTGGCAATAAAATCCCGTACTACAATTGCGGTATAATAATTGAAGAGAATATTAGAACAAGAGATGTTTTTGGTTTTAATAGCAAAAGAATAGGCCAGGTTTTCATTAGGATAATTTTCCCAAATATTTCCATATTGTCCTCTTCCGTTAGTTTGGTTAAAGGTATAGACCGCTATAAAATCTTCTTCTAGATGATTAGAATTTATAAAATCTATGATTTCATCTTGGGTAGAAGAACACTGTGGTAGATATATTTGACTATTCATTTAACAAAACTTTATGTAACTATAATCACCGAAAACTAAAGAAAAAACAATAAATTTGCAGATAAACATAATTTTTTTGAATGAGTAAAAATACAGAAAAAGAACAATTAATAGCGAAAATTGTAGAAGCAATACAAGATACTAAAGGTGAAGATATAAAAATTCTAGACCTTACTAAGATAGAAAACTCTGTAGCAGAATACTTTGTAATATGCAGTGGTAATTCTAATACACAAGTTTCGGCTATTGCAGGAAATGTAGAAAAAAAAGTAAGAAACGAACTAAAAGACAGACCTTGGCACGTAGAAGGTAGTGAAAATGCAATGTGGATTTTAGTAGATTACATTTCTGTAGTAGTACATATTTTCCAAAGACAAATCAGAGATTATTACGAAATAGAAGAACTTTGGGGTGATGCCAAAGTGATTAGTATAGAGTCTTAATCATAGTATAAAACACTTTTCGGTAAAGTTTTTTTCTTAAATATTTTATCGAAAATTATAATGAATTTAAAAGATGAAAGAAAAAAGCGGTTTTAATTGGTTTTACTTAGTGGTTCTTTTAATTATAGGAATTACGGTGTATCCATTATTAAATATAGAATCTAGCAAAACGGTTACAGAGAATGAAGTTTTTGCTTTAATGAAAGATAAAAAAATAAAAAACATTGTGGTGTACACAGATACGCCTAGTGCCGAAATTTATCTTACCAAAGAAGCAAAAGCAAAAATGGTTAACAAAACAGATAAAAAATCTGACAATCCTCTGTTGCCCGCAATGAAACAAGGTCCTGATTATGATTTCAATTATGGTAATTTGCAATATTTTCAACAGAAATTAGACGCTTTCCAAAAAGCAAATCCTGATACCAGAAACATTGCAATTAAATATGATCAAGCAGGTTCTTCTACACAAAGTCTTTTGATTAATATTCTAGTTTGGGTAGGTATTATGGGGCTTATTTACTATTTTCTTTTCAGAAAAATGGGAGGAGCAGGTGGTCCTGGTGGTCAAATTTTCAGCATCGGTAAATCTAGAGCCAAACTTTTTGACGAAAACGAAAAAATACAAGTGACCTTCAAAGATGTAGCTGGTCTAGAAGGTGCAAAAGAAGAGGTACAAGAAGTAGTAGATTTTCTTAAAAATTCTGAAAAATATACCAAATTAGGAGGTAAAATTCCAAAAGGAGTTCTATTAGTTGGGCCTCCAGGAACAGGTAAAACATTATTAGCGAAAGCAGTAGCTGGTGAAGCAAAAGTACCTTTCTTCTCTCTTTCTGGTTCAGATTTCGTAGAAATGTTTGTAGGAGTAGGAGCTTCTAGAGTAAGAGATTTATTTGCACAGGCTAAAGCTAAATCTCCTGCTATTATTTTCATTGATGAAATAGATGCTATTGGTAGAGCCAGAGGAAAAGGAGGTCTGCAAGGTGGTAATGATGAAAGAGAAAACACTCTTAATCAATTGCTTACAGAAATGGACGGTTTCGGTACAGATACCAATGTTATTGTAATGGCGGCAACCAATAGAGCAGATATTTTGGATAAAGCTTTAATGAGAGCAGGTCGTTTTGACCGTTCTATCTATGTAGACTTACCAGAATTGCACGAAAGAAGAGAAATTTTTGATGTGCATTTGGCGAAAATTAAATTATCACCAGATATTGATAGAGATTTCTTAGCAAAACAAACGCCTGGTTTTTCTGGGGCAGATATTGCCAATGTTTGTAATGAGGCAGCACTTATTGCCGCTAGAAATAATCACGAAAATGTTACTAAACAAGATTTCTTAGACGCTGTTGATAGGATTATTGGCGGTCTAGAAAAGAAAAATAAAGCAATTAAACCATCTGAGAAGAAAAGAGTAGCTTTCCACGAAGCGGGGCATGCCACTATTTCTTGGTTAGTAGAACATGCAGCGCCACTTTTAAAAGTGACTATTGTACCTAGAGGTAGAAGCCTTGGTGCAGCTTGGTATTTACCAGAAGAGCGTTCTCTTACCACTACAGAACAAATGCTAGACGAAATGTGTGCTACATTAGGCGGTAGAGCAGCAGAGCAAGTTGCCTTTGGCAATATTTCTACTGGTGCGCTTTCAGATTTAGAAAGAGTGACTAAACAAGCGCAAGCTATGGTTACTATTTACGGATTGAGTGAGAATATTGGTAATATTTCTTATTATGACAGTTCTGGTCAGTCTGAATATAGTTTCGGAAAGCCTTATTCTGAAGAAACAGCTCAGAAAATAGATGTAGAAATTAAAAGCATTATAGAAAATCAATACCAAAGAGCGGTGCAGATTTTATCAGAAAATAGGGATAAACTAGATGCATTGTCTAATAAATTGTTAGAAAAAGAAGTGATTTTCCGTGAAGATTTAGAAGAAATTTTCGGAAAAAGAGCTTGGGATCCAGAACTTACAGAGAAACCTGTAACTCAATCTGTAGTTACAGAGGTTCCGCAAAATGTAGAAACTCCGCAAGAAAATAATTCGCAAGAGCTTCATAATTAATGATTTAATAAATAAAGTAGTGATGTTCCCAATTGGTTTTTGAAAGATTGCCAATTGGGAATTTTTATTTTTCTTAATTTATATATTTGATATATAGCAAGTTTCTAAATTATTTTATATTTTTGTGGTTAGCTAAGTTTAAAAAACGTATAAAAATTGAGTATATTTAAGAAGTTTGTTAGCAAGATCCTGAACCAAGAAGAACAAGAGGAAGATACTAACGTTACCAAATTGGCAGATCAGCTAAAAAATGCTGATCTTGATTATAAATTTGCCCAACTTTTTACGACTTCTGGCGGTTTTTTTAATTACTGTGCAGACGAAGCTGAAGCGCTACAAACTCTTAACCAAATTGTAAAAATAGAAGGCATTAAAAATGTTTTCTGTTGTGATGAAGATTTACAAAATTTCTTAAACGTTACCAAAACCAATTTTACTACTTCGCTAGACATTAATAATGACTCAGCTTTTATTACTTGTGAATTTTTAATTGCTTTTGATGGTAGAATTATGCTTTCCGCAAATAATATACTTCATTATCATTCTTCTAGATTGCCAGAAAAAATAATTATTATGGCAAATGTTTCGCAGATTGTAAATAACCTAAATGAGGCTATGATGAAGATTAAAAGAAGAGGAAACGTAAGGAATCTTACCTCTATTAGTGGCAGTCATTCAAAATTAGATACACCTAATAAGGATAATAGCAAACTTTTCTTACTTTTGCTGGAAGATTAATTTCTTCAAATTTCTCTATCAAATTATTTTCAAATTGGATAAAAACTTAATTCAAAGACTATTTTCGGGAGCAATTTATGGATTGCTTATTTTTTTATGCACCACAGATTATGGAGCTAAATTTATTAATAGTATATCTCCTGGTCTTGTAAAGCAAGAGCAACTTTTCTATGGTTTAATTACCTTTTTTGTAGCTGTAGGCGCTTATGAGTGTGCGAGAATTATGAAGTTTGATAGCGCATTGTATCGATGGTTGGTTTTGCCATTAATTGCATTGGTTTATTATAAATTTACCACCCGATTTTTCGGACACGGATTTTATTTCAATTACAATCTTTCAGAAATTTTAGCATTAGTATTGATTGTTATTGCATGTATCACCTTATTTAGATTTGCTTCAGAATTGTATTATGACGAAGGAAAATTGATATTTACCGTTATTTATGTATCACTTCCTTTTGGTTTTGCATTGGGATTGCCTAGATTTTTTGATGGCACTTTCACTTGGGAAGTTTTTATGCTATTTGTATTAATCTGGAGCAGTGATTCTTTTGCCTACTTTACAGGAAGAATGTTCGGTAAACACAAAATGGCACCCAAAATTTCTCCTAAAAAAACATGGGAAGGTTTTGCTGGAGGCGTGTTTTTTACCCTAATTTTAGGATATTTTATTGAGCAAAAATTTCCAGAATTAAGAGGAAACTGGATGGTTGTAGGCTTCTTAGTGTCTGTTTTTGCACCAATAGGAGATTTGGTAGAAAGTCAATTAAAAAGAACTTTTGGAGTAAAAGATAGCGGAAACATTATCCCAGGTCACGGTGGAGTGCTAGACAGGTTAGATAGTTTTATAATTGCTGCACCTGTTGTATATTTGTACTTTATTTTAGAGAAATTATTTTAAGAACAATTAGATTATGAAATCACTTTAATTGGCAGAAGCAAACGCCATAGTGATAACATATAATCATAAAAAACAATATTGACGACATATGAAATTACATAAAGAAAGTAAGGGAACGCTATTAGTTGCAACCATTATAGTTGCATTATTTACTTTTTTATCAGTACATTATTTAGAAATGTATTCTCTTTTAGTAATTGTTCCTTTGTTTATTTTATATGGTTTGGTTTTCTGGTTTTTCAGAGTTCCAAAGAGAGAAATTCTAGACCATAAAGAAAACGTAATAGCACCTGTGGATGGTAAAGTGGTAATGATTAAAGAAGTGTATGAAGATGAATTTATAAAAGATAAAGCCATTCAGGTTTCTATTTTTATGTCTCCTTTGAATGTACATATTTGCAGATACCCTGTTTCCGGAAATGTAATTTATAAAAAATATCACCCTGGGAAATACTTAGTTGCTTGGCACGAGAAATCTTCTACAGAAAACGAAAGAACTACCGTAGCAGTAGAAAGCAGAACTAATCATCAAGTGGTTTTTCGCCAAATAGCAGGTTATGTTGCAAGAAGAATTGTGTTCTATTGTACTTTAGGAGACGAAGCAAAAGCTGGCCACGAGTTCGGGTTTATTAAATTCGGTTCTAGAATGGATGTATTTTTGCCTTTAGATTCAGAAATTATCTGTAAAATTGGGGATAAAACCAAAGGAGGCGTAGATGTAATCGCTAGAATGAAGGAATAGTAATTAAGCATAGATGCCACAAAGTGTGCGAAAGTAAAAACCGCAAAGATTTTAAAATCTTTGCGGTTTTTTATGTACAATTAATAGAATTAAAAATTTTAATCCTATGCGTAAAATTACCCAAAATTCTGCAATTCTACCAGCTTTTTATACGTTCCGTTTTTAGCCATTAATTCATCGTGAGATCCTTGTTCTACAATTTCTCCACGTTCCATTACTACAATATGGTCGGCTTTTTGAATGGTAGATAAACGGTGTGCGATAACCAAAGAAGTTCGGTTTTCCATCATTTTATCTAGCGCATCTTGTACAAATCTTTCAGACTCTGTGTCTAAGGCAGAGGTAGCTTCGTCTAGAATCATAATAGGCGGATTTTTAAGAACCGCTCTCGCTATCGAAAGTCTCTGTTTTTGTCCACCAGAAAGTTTACTTCCATCATCGCCAATATTGGTTTGGTATTGTTCTGGTAGATTTTCTATAAATTGATGTGCATTGGCTATTTTTGCAGCTTGGATTACCTCTTCTTGTGAGGCATCATTTTTACCCATCAAAATATTGTTATACACCGTATCATTAAACAAAACAGACTCTTGTGTTACCATTCCTAAAAGTTGACGATAATCCTTCAGTTTTAGGTGTTTTATATTATTGCCATCTACCAGAATTTCACCATCTGTCACATCATAGAATCTGGTCAAAAGATTGGCAATGGTAGATTTTCCGCTTCCTGATTGCCCTACCAAAGCTACCGTTTTTCCTTTCGGAATACTTAGGTTGAATTTTTTCAAGATTTGATGTTCACCATCATACGTGAAATTCACATTTCGGAATTCTATTTTGTCATGTAACGTAGAAATAGCGATAGGGTTTTCTATTTCTTCTACTTTTAGATCGTAGTCTAAAACTTCATAAACTCTTTTCAAGCTAGGGATGCCACTTTGTATAGAAGAAATAGCATTAGAAAGTTGTTTAGCGGGATTCAAAATTTGATAAAATAAGCCGATGAATCCTAAAAAAGTTAATGGGTCATTATTGGTGCCGTCAATTACAGCTTTCCCAGCAAACCAAGCGATGATGAGCATGGTAATAGAGCCTAAAAATTCACTCATGGGAGAAGCTAATTCTCTTCTTTTACTGGTTCCTATTGCAAATTTTTTCCAGTTTTCTGTTGTAGTTTTGAAGCGATTTTTTAATATTTTATCAGCATTAAAAATTTTGATAATTTTAGAAGATTTCAAGGTTTCATCTACCAAAGAAAATAGATTACCTAATTCTTCTTGAGCAGAGTTAGCTTGTTTTTTTAAGCTTTTGCCAACCCAAGAAATAATCCCTCCCATAATCGGGAATACAAGTAATGAAAAAAGAGTCAATTTAGCATCTAGTAGAAATAAAGTGATTAGTGAAAATATAATCATAAAAGGAGAATTGATAAGATCTACCAAGGCTCCCATAATTCCTGACTCAACATTGCCTACATCATTAGAAATTCTAGAAATCATATCACCTTTTCTTTGCTCTGTAAAGAAAGAAACGGGCAATTTCAGAAATTTTTCATAAACAGAAGTTCTTAAATCCTGCGTAATTAAAACTTTATAATTTACAATAAAGAAAGATCCTAAATAACGAGATACATTTCTTAATAAAAAAGCAATGGCAACAAAAATACAAAGCCATGCCAATACTTGTACACCGCCATATTCATTAATATACATTTGGATTTTATAGTAAGCTAAATCTTTTGCATAGGTAAAATACTCGGTGATTTTTCCGCTATATTTTGGAACTTTTGTGATGTCAACTTTATCTATTTTCAAAATAATTCTAAGAACTGGTAGCATAGAAAGGATAGAAAACACCTGAAAAATAGAATAAAGGATGGTAAAAAAAATACCAAGGCTAAGATATTTCTGATGAGGTTTTGCTAGGTTTAAAACTCTTTTTAGTGGGCTCATTAATTTAGGAATAATGTGCAAAATTACACTTTTTTAATTTGATAATATTAAAATTGCATCATTTGGAGAATTTTAATGCATAAAAAAACAGTTTCGTTTCCGAAACTGTTTTCACTCAAAATAAATCGTTGGTAAGATTTATCGAATTCTGTCTACAGATTTTACGAGTTTCTCGTCTTTTCTAATATAAATGTTTGCTATAAACAAACAAAATAAAGAAATCAGAGGGAATGCCAACTCAATACCTTTCTCAGGAATATCTATTCCTCCAGATAAATTTAGTAGCCAATATATCAATAAACCAGTCAACAAAGCGTTTATAAAAATGTTGATATTATTCAACAAAATCTGTCTTACTCTCTTTTTGTAACTGAAAATAGATATTATTGCCAGTAAAAATGACAACAAACTAAGCGCAATAACCACATAAGAACTTCCGAAAAGCTCTACATCTAAACTTTGAAAATGTAGCACAACCTGCGCTATCACTACGATTAGTAAGAAAATGGTTTGTATTCTTTGTATCATTTCTTTGCAAAAATAAATTTTTTTTTGCACTTTATCAAAAATAATGTAGATTTGCACTAGTAACAATTCAAATAAAGAAGAATCGCCCGATTCAACTTTCTTACTTACAATTACTTATATTTATTACAACATTTCACATATTTTATGTTTAACATCGAAACGTTAAGGTCAAAATCCTTACCGGAATTGACCAAAATCTCAAAAGATCTAGGCGTTAAAATTCCTAAAAGCAGTACAAAAGACGAAGTTGTATTTGCGATTCTAGATTTTCAGGCTTCTAACCCTAAACCAACTAAGGAATATTACAACGCTACCGAAACTACTATGGAAGAAAACACTCCAAAACCAGCAGCTGCTAAAGCTACAAAAGCGAAGCCTAAAGCTGCTCCTAAAAAGAAAACAGAAAAACCAGCAGAACTTTTTGAAAC
>DDFD01000034.1 GCA_002337005.1 Flavobacteriales bacterium UBA1937
ATACGGATTTTTAGTGGTACGCCAAGGTAATTCTCTCGCATTCAAACCGTACCATTTCAAGATTTTTAAACCAATGTTTAGAAAATCAGTTTTTGTATTCGTTTTATTCAAAAAATATTTTTTATATTTGCACACCAAAAATATAAACAAAAAAGGAAATGACAAAGGCAGAATTGGTAAACACAATATCAAACAAACTAGGTATCGAAAAAAATGATACTCAAAAAGTTATCGAAGCTTTTATGCAAGAAATCAGAACATCTATGTATAACGGAGATAACGTATATCTAAGAGGTTTTGGATCTTTTATCATTAAAACTAGAGCGGCAAAAACAGGTAGAAACATTTCTAAAAACACTGCAATTGAAATCCCTGCTCACAACATTCCAGCTTTTAAACCATCTAAAACTTTCGTAGAGAAAGTAAAAACTAAAGTTGCTGTAAAATAATTAAAGAATATTAACTATTAAAAATTTCTAACTATGCCAAGCGGAAAGAAAAGAAAAAGACACAAGGTGGCTACCCACAAAAGAAAGAAAAGAAGAAGAGCAAACAGACATAAGAAAAAATAATTTTCTCTGTTAAAATACAATACAATATAGTTGGTGTTTTTATCTTGATAAATTTCACTAACTATATTTTTGTTTAGATTAGTTAACTTTAAAAAGAATAATTTTAGAAAAAAATGAAGAAAGAACTTTTGATTTCCTATGACGAGGATGCTTCTAAAATTGCCCTTATTGAAGAAGGTAGATTATTTGAGCTACACGAAATAGAACAGAAAACCGATTTTGTGGTAGGTGATATTTTCGTGGGAAAAATTAAAAAATTAGCTCCTAATCTTAATGCTGCTTTCGTAAACATCGGTTACGAAAAAGATGCTTTTTTGCACTATCAGGATCTAGGTCCGCAATATCTTACGTACAAAAAATTTCTGTACGACACTACGTCTAAAAAACAACAAACCTCTTCGCTCAAAAACTTCACCATACAGCCAGAAATTAATAAAAATGGCGCAATAGACAAAGTAATGTCTGCTGGTGACGAAGTTTTATTACAAATTACCAAAGAACCTATTTCTACGAAAGGTCCTAGAATCTCTACCCAGATTTCTCTTACTGGTAGATTCTTGGTACTAATCCCTTTTGATAATAAGGTTTCTATTTCTAAAAAAATTAAAACCACCGAAGAAAAAGCCAGACTAAAAACTTTAATTGAAAGTATAAAACCAGAAGGCTTCGGTGTAATTATTAGAACGGTGGCAGAAGGTAAAAAAGTGGCAGAACTCCATAATGATATGAACCAATTGGTTGATAAATGGAATGTTTGCTTCAAAAATATCCAAAAAAATAAAGTGCCTGCCAAAGCTCTAAGCGAAGAAGACAAAGCATCAGCCATTCTAAGAGATAATTTCAATCAGGATTTCGTTTCTATCATTTGTGATAATGAGCAAATGGTAAATGATATGAAAAACTATCTAGAAGTAATAGCTCCTGAAAGAAAAAACATTGTACAATTTTATGATTCTCACATTCCGCTTCTGGAATATTACAATGTAGAAAAACAGCTGAAACAATCCTTCGGGAAACACGTGAACATCCCAAGTTCTAAAGGTGCTTATCTGGTGATAGAACACACAGAAGCACTACACGTGATAGACGTAAACTCTGGAAACAATATTTCCTCTGCCTCTAAAGAACACGCCCTAAACGTGAACAAAATGGCATCTACAGAAATTGCAAGACAACTTCGTCTGAGAGATATGGGCGGTATTATAGTGGTAGATTTTATAGATATGCCAAATCCTGACCACAGAAAAGACCTCTACGAATATCTGCGCGAAGAGATGAAACGCGATAAAGCAAAGCACAAAATTCTTCCTCCTAGTAAATTTGGATTAATACAAATTACCAGACAACGTGTAAGACCAGAAAAACAAATAGACACCAAAGAAGAAAACCCGAACAAAGACGGCGAAATCTTAGCTCCTATTTTTGTGGTAGAACGTATGGAAGAACACATAAAAGCATTACTTACCAAACACAAGGGCAAATTATATCTACATACACATCCGTTTGTAGAAGCATACCTTANNAATGCCGAAAAAGAAGAACTCATGAGCTACTCTAATTAAAATTTAAGAGTTAAAAATTATAAAATCGTTGCAGCAATGCAACGATTTTTTTGTTCCCCACTTTTATTAATTTGTTAATAACGAGGTGTAAAAAAACAAATAATTTTATGATTTTTATCAGATTCAGGATTTCCGTATTTTTCTTTGAAATTTATTTTTTAACTTAGTTGAAAATTAATAACCATGAAACTTAATATCTAAATATCAATTAAATACTTATTTAGAAGTATTATCTTAGGATTTAACCACAAAACTAAAACAACCATATGCCAAAAAATTACACAAAAAGATTAGAAAGTTTACAGAAAAGAAGATTTGACGACAATTTAGAAAAAAGTATATTGTCGGAATCTTTTAAAAGAAGTGATATTGGACAAAGTACTAAATACACTTTAGAAAGTATGAAGCCAATTGAAAGTACTTATACTCAAAGTACGATTAGAGCGGCTGAAAATATACAAAATAACTTGAAGGAAAAATTGAAGAGTGAATATAATTTAGTATTCAGACATCAAGGTTCTACAATTACTGATACCCATATAAAAATTCATAGTGATATTGACATTTTAGTTTTTACAGACACTTTTGAGACATTAGAAAATCCACAAATTCCTTCTAATCCTTATCAAGGTAATCCTGTTGAAGATCTAATAACTTTGCGAAAAAAATGTTTTGAAAAACTTGATAGCACCTATAATCAAGTTGATGATTCAAATTCAAAAGCAATACAAGTTTTTCCCACACAACCTAAAAGAAAAGTGGATGTTGTTATTTGCAACTGGTTTAATTCCAATTTATGGAAGGAAAGAAATAATGAAATTTATAGAGGTATACACTTTTTAGATAGAGATAAAAAACAAAGAATAAAAGATTTTCCTTTTGCTCATATACACCAATTGAAAAATAAATCTTTAAATACAAATAAAAACTACAATAAAGTTGTACGCATATTAAAAACTTTAAAGGTAGATGCTGATTATGAAATAAAGCTTTCAAGTTTTGAAATTTGTTGTTTAGTTTATGATATAGAAGACAGAAAATTGAATTTACCTGAAACATCTTCTTTATTATTGCTAAATGTTGCGTCAGAACAACTAGCTAAATTAATCGACAATAAATTGTATCGTGAAGGTCTTAAGTCACCGATTGGTACTGAATATGTCTTTTCGAACGAAAACAAGGTAGTTGAATTAAAGAAATTAAAATTAGAAGTTGATGAACTTATAATTGATGTTTCAAAAGAATTAGCTTCCCAATACAAATCTCTTAATGAATCTTTTATATATTAAATTATGAAAACACGTATTTTTATAGGCTCTTCTGGGGAAGGTTTAAAAGTTGCAGAATATGTTAAGCATAAATTACAAAAAGCAGAATTTGAAGTCTATTTATGGACTGACGATATATTTAAAGCAAATAATAGTGTATTGGAGACATTATTAAGAGAAGCAAGTCTTTTTGATTTTGGAATTATGGTTGCGACAAAAGATGATTTTACTAAAAAAAGAGATAAGGAATTTGAGACAGCTCGTGATAATGTAGTATTTGAATTCGGATTATTTTTAGGTAGATTAGGAACTAATCGTTCATTTGTTATTCAAGAAAAAGGAACGGAATTACCATCAGATTTATATGGAATAACAGTTCCCAGATTCGAAATGTCGGACAACTTAAATAGCAATTTTGAGCTTAATACTGAAATTGATAAAATTGTAAAAACGATTAAAGAAAAAATTCAATTGGGAGAGCTTGGTCTTTTACCTTCAACGGTATTAGCGATAGGTTATTTTGAAAATTTTGTATCGTTGATTTGCGAATCATTAAATTTGTTAAATGAGCTGGAAGTCAAAGGTAAAAAATATAAAAAATTCCAATTTAATATAATAATACCAAAAGATTTAGACGCAGATATAAAAAAACGTGCTAAAATTTATTTCAAAAATAAAAGTTTAGAAGAGATTGAAATACCTTCGTCATCAAGATCTTACCCAATTCATATACAATTCGATGACGATTCAATTGAGGAAACTTTACAATTATATGATATGCCAACAACAATTGGAGGTATAGATAAGGCAATCGAAATGTATATGCGTAAAGGACACATTGGTAAAACAGAACAACAAAAGTTATTAGAAGAAAGAGAACTAAGAAACTTCCAAACTACATTAGAGAATTTAATTGCAAATGATGCTTTTACAAAAGAAATGGTAAAAGTTATATATGAAGTATAGACCCCGCTTCACAAACTCTCACGACTTTACACGCATAACATAAAAATCCACAAACCAGTGGATTTTTTTTCACTTAAACCAATTATTTATCATAAAAACATTTAACATTCCTTTAAAAAAATCTCTCCAAAAAAATCACTACTTTTGAGAGATGAAGATTTCAGCAGAAATATTATTACAGCAATTACAGGAAGCAGAATTAGGAGGTTTCGATGCGCAAAAAATCTATGCGCCACCTTATCGTTCGTTACTTTCTGAAGAAGAGATTTTGGCAAATAATCCAAAATATGCTGCCGTAAACATTCTGCTCTATCCCAAAAACGGAGAATGGTACTTTCCGCTCATCCACAGAACACACAATGAAAACGACAGACATTCTGGTCAAATCTCTTTACCTGGCGGTAAAAAAGATGATACAGACGAAGATTTCTCAGACACCGCCCTCAGAGAAACTTGGGAAGAAATAGGCATCGAAAAATCTCAAATTAAAATCCTGAGAGAACTATCGCCTATTTACATTCCGCCAAGTAATTTTTTTGTCTATGCTTATTTGTCTTATTTAGAAAAAACTCCAGTTTTCAAATTTCAGGAAACCGAAGTTCAGGAAATTCTAGAAATTCCGCTTTCAATAGTTCAAAAAATGCCCAATCCGCCAGAAATTATGGAACTCCCAAAAAGTAATGGCTACCAAGTTCCTTACTTAGATTTTAACCAACATAAAATTTGGGGTGCCACTTCAATGATTTTAAGTGAATTGAACCAATTGTTAAAAAATGTTTAACTTTGCAAACCGTTTCATCTCATTATGAGAAAATAGAACGGTAATTTTTTATCACTTGTGTTTAATATAAATTCGGCTAGCAGCTGATTGAATAATGGCGAAGAAAAGCATTTTTACAGATTCTTTTGGGAATATTTATTTTTTAAAGAGATTCATTATTTTTGTCTTAGGAATGATTTCCTACAGAAGATTTAATGGTTTTAACAAACTAAAAATAACAGGAAGCGAAAACTTGGTTAATCTCCCAAAAACCAATGTACTTTTCGTATCTAATCACCAAACGTATTTTGCAGATGTTGCTGCAATGTACCACGTTTTTTGCGCTGTAAATAATGGGTACCTTAACACCATCAAAAATCCAGTCTATCTCCTCAATCCTAAAATAGATTTCTACTACGTAGCAGCAGAAGAAACTATGAACAAAGGGATTTTGGCTAGAATTTTCAAACTAGCAGGCGCAGTTACCGTAAAAAGAACTTGGCGTGCAGAAGGCAAAAACGTAAACCGAATGGTAGATTTAAAAGAGGTAGAAAACATAATGAAAGCGCTAGATAACGGTTGGGTAATTTCGTTTCCGCAAGGTACTACTTCGGCGTACGCACAGGGCAGAAAAGGAACAGCTAAATTGGTTCAGCAGCAGCGTTCCATCGTAATTCCTATTAAAATTAATGGTTTCCGAAGAGCTTTTGACAAAAAAGGTCTCAGAGTAAAAGTAACAGGTGTAGAACCTACCCTTACCTTCAAACCCGCTCTAGATATAGACTATGACAATGAATCTGCTCAACAGATTTTAGATAAAATTATGAACGCCATAGAGCAAACTCCTGAGCATAATGTACTCCACGAATACGAAAAAGAATATCAGGAAAGAAAAAAACAACAGGCAAAAGACGAAGAATCTTAATATTGATTTCAGATTTTTGATTTCCAATGGATGGATTTTACCTAAAAAATCAAAATTCTAATCATTTATTTGGGCAGCTTACCCGCCCTCCGTTCCCGCTTCCCGAAACCCAAGCTAAACCCTATGCATTTCGGGAGAGCTCCACTCAGGTCGGGCTGCAAAAACATACCGCTTAAAACTACATTTCATAATTATTTCAATTTTCTAAAATGGCATTTAAAAATATAGCAGACGCACTTATAGAAATAGGATTTCAGCATTCTATAAACTCAGAGAATACAGAAAAGACCATTTTTGAAGCCACCAAAAACAAAACCAGAGTGGTTATTTCTGGTGACCAAAAGAGAAGTGAAATTACATCTGTTATTCTCCATGTTTTAAATTTTCACGATGTTCAAGCAGATTTTATTATTGGAGAAAACTACGAAAAAGCAGTTCTTTCTACCGAAAATGATTTCGTGATTATAGAAGCAAAATCCAGTGAAAATTTAGAAAATCTACACGCCAATATTGCTTTAATTACGAATATTTCGGATGATAAAAATCTAGAAAATTACAAAAATTTTATTCATAAAATTACACCAGGCGGTGTTTTGGTTTACAACCAAGAGCATAAAAACCTGACAGATTTGGCAGAAAATTCAGAAAATTATTTCAGAAAATTTCCTTACCAAAAACCTGCTTACACTACTAAAAACGATACATTTTTCTTAGAAACCGAACTTGGAAATATCCCTTTCAAAACTTCGGATATAGAAACCATTCATCATATAGAAGGTGCAAGGTATATTTGTCAGCAATTGGGCATTTTAGAAGAAAGCTTCTACGAAGCACTTTTGACTTTATAAAAAAGATACTATATCATTTTTAACCATAAATCGAAGATTCGACGAAGTCAAAAGAGACAAAAGAAATCCTTAAAAAAGGTATTTCAAAAGGGGAAAAAGTAAAACTATTTTGGTTTTGAGTTTACTTTAAAAACATTTCGCCACTTGGCTTCGCCGAATCTTCGATTTCGTGGCTTTTACAGAATTTTTTAAAGTTTAACCCAAATTACGCATTAGACTATAAATGTTATATTTTATGTTAATAGGACTTGCGTCCTATCCATTATTAAATCGTCCCTTCGGGACTTTTTCTTTCTACTGCTTAATTGGGGTTAAAAATATCTTTAGATATTTAGCTTAAATTTTCTTAATTATTTAATTAATCTTAATGTGTAAACATTTGTAATGTAATACATTATGGGTTTTGTACTTTGTGCTTTATACTTCGTACTTTATAAATTCCAAAGCTTTTTCTAGTGCTATTCCTCTGGATGCTTTCAGTAGAATATTTTCTGAATTGATGGTGGTTTCTTTTAGAAATTCAATTAAATTTTCTGTAGTCAAAAACGAAGTAACACATGCTTCTGCATTTTTAAAATGTGGACCTACGGTAATAATTTGGTCAAAACTTAAAGATTTTGCCAAGTCCAAAATCTGTAAATGCTCTGAAGCGCTATCTTCTCCTAATTCTAACATATCTCCAATAATGATGGTTTTAGAACCTGCAAATTGATTAAAATTCTCTAGAGAAACCTTCATAGAACTCGGATTGGCATTATAGGTATCCAAAACTAGCGTTTTACTCCCTTTTTTAACAATTTGAGACCTCATATTGGTAGGAGTGTACTCTTCAATAGCTTTTTTAATCAAAGGGAATTCTACCCCAAAATAAAGCCCTAATGTAGCAGCAGCACAAAGATTGGTAAAATTATACTCACCGGTGAGGTGAGACAGCGCTTCCACATCATTGTAAATAAGACCTACACAATTATTTTCTATCATTTGTTCAAAATAAAATTCAGAATCTCTTCTTCCGAAAGGAATTATCAAATCGTAACCGTCCGTTTTATCCACTTGAATGGGATCATTTTCATTAATTACAATAAATTGATCATTAGATTTCAGGTAATCATACAGTTCGGATTTTCCTTTGATTACACCTTCTACTCCACCGAAACCTTCTAAATGTGCTTTACCAAAATTGGTAATGTACCCGAAATTAGGTTTTGCAATCTGGCACAGAAATTCTATTTCTTTTTGATGATTGGCACCCATTTCTACAACTGCCATTTCGTGATTTGGTTTTATTGAAAGCAGTGTAAGCGGTACACCAATGTGATTATTGAGATTGCCAAAAGTATATTGTACATTAAATTTCTGAGACAGTACAGCGTGTATTAATTCTTTGGTTGTCGTCTTGCCATTGCTACCAGTAAGTGCTATTATCGGAATATTAAGTTGTGCTCTGTGATATTTTGCTAATTCTTGTAAAAACAATAATGTCGATTCTACATAAAAAATGTTTTTCGCAATATTTTCAAAGTTTTTATCTTCTACAATTACGGCTTTAACACCTTTATTGATGGCATCTTCGGCTAAAGTAGCGGCATTAAAATTATCTCCAGAAAAGGCGAAAAAAATATCATTTTCTTCTATTTTTCTGCTGTCTATGGTTACTTTATTTGACTGTAAATAAAGTTTATAAAATTCTGAAATATTCATAGTTCAAAAATAAAAAAATCCTTTCCAAAAAAGGAAAGGATTGTGATATATTTCTAAAATTAATTATCTTTTTGTTCTTTTGGTTCCTCCATCTTTAGCATCTTGTGCTACACGGAAGCCTACCCAACCGAAAGATTTTGATTCGTCACGGTATCTTCTTTGCCCTGGATCTAACCAATAAGCGGTATCTAACCAAGAACCTCCTTTTACAACTCTTACGGTATTAGAAACTCTAGTAGTTCTTTGCTTATTATCTTTTTGTAAAATAACTCTGCCTTTATCATCTACAATAAATTGAGTTTTAGGCGAATTATAGATGCTGTATTCAGCAGAAGTACTATCTACATCTTTGCCATAGCCAGCTTCTAGTGAAGACATAAAATCTCCATCTCTGAAATTTCTTTGGTCTGCAACTGTCTTTTTCTCATAAGTACCAGGCAATCCTTTATAGATTTCTCTACCGTCAGCTAATCTGTCATACTTCATATCTTTCGAATCTACCTTTTTATATGTACCATCTGCGTTTTTAACAGTTTGTTGTGGCATATTACCTCTGTAATAGTTAAAATCGCTCGCTTCATCGTCTATAATTGGTCTGTAAACATCTGCTGTCCATTCTGCTACGTTACCAAACATACCATAGATACCAAGGTCATTAGAAGGATATTTTCTAACATCTGCAGTAGTAGGCGAACCATCATTATTCCAACCTCCAACACCAGAATAATCTCCTCTACCTTGTTTGAAGTTTTCTAGATACATTCCTTTTTGGCTACCTTTTTTGCCTCTTAATTTTTCAATTTCTGGGTCTTTTCCTAAAATAGCATTGTAATTTCTATTTTTTTGTACGCCAAGAGCTGCATATTCCCACTCTACCTCTGTAGGAAGACGGAACTTGGTTACTAAACCAGCAGTTGCATTTCTATTGGCAGCTTGTATTCTTGCATTAGAATTTCTAATCCCAGATTTCTGCTGCTGACGTTGTTTGTTAACATAACTTTCTAACTCTGGGTCATTCGATTTGAATTTATCTAGGTTAAAAGCGTTAGCACCTTGGTTGTTGGCATCATTAACATAATAATCTTTATTTATTATGCCTTGCTTCATAAGCTCAGATTCATTGGCTCTATCTGTTAACCATTCACAATATCTAGAAGCTTGTTGCCAAGAAACACCAACTACAGGATAATAATCGAACTCTGGAGAACGAAAATATGTCTCGGCATAATCGTTTCTAGACAATTTATTATTCCAAACTAATGTATCTGGCAATGCACCAGTGTAAATATTTTTATAACTGGGATCAGATGGAGGAAAAACAAATTTCAACCAAGTAACATAAGAACGGTAATCAGCATTTGTAATTTCCGCTTCACCAATAAAGAACGAACTTACTTGCATTCTTCTAGGAGTGTTATTCCAATCATGCATTACATCATCCTTTACCAATCCCATAGTAAAAGTACCTCCTTCTACATATACCATGTTTGGCCATCCTTTTGGCTTTTGTTGTTTTCCTGAAAAAAACCATCCTTTAGGATCGTTTGTTTTCCAACCATTCATTCCAACCTTATTTTTGGAACCACCGCCACTCTTTACATGACCACCACCACCGCCGCAACTTGTAAGTAAAAGTGCCGCACCTAGTGAAAGCAATGAAATAAACTTTAGTTTTTTCATAATTAATCTAGATAATTTCAAGCTACAAAGAAAAATAATTTATTTTACCTAACAAAATTCTACTATTAAGTTTTTATGATTTTCTTAACGCTTGATAATAAATTTTATTGTTTGATATGAAAATTTTATTTTTTTCGTTTATTTTGTAGCTTAATTAAAATTATGAAAACAATTAGATTTTTTATTTTATTTTTATTCTGTTCCAGTACTGTATATTCTCAAAAAGTAACTCTAGAGTGGGATAACGGTAAAGAATTTGATTACGGAAGTTACAAAAAAAACTTGCCTTTTTTTAAAAATGGCAACTATTCTGTGATAAATGGAAGTCCATTTTTTACTTTTACACAAAAAGATAAAGAATTTTTACCTCTAGAAATTAAAAATTTAGTCTGGGAAAAAATCAGCACAAAAGATCTTTTTGAACTCAATACCGATTTTATTCCTCAAAAAGAAATTGCGGAAATCAACACTTCCAATCAACCTTCGGATGGTTTTTTCCTAAGTAATATGGTAGTTTCTGCCTTCAAAAAAGACAACAAAGCAATTTATAAACTCATTTCTTTTGATATTGTAAAGAAGATCAACACGTCAAAAAGAAATTCTTCTAACAACAGAACCGCAATTGGTGATACAGAAAACCCTCTAAAAACTGGAACTTTTTATAAAATTAAGGTTGATAAATCTGGTGTTTTTAAAATTACATCAAAATTTCTAAGAGATAATGGTATAAATCCATCTAGTATAAATCCTAAAAATTTCAGAATCTATGGAAATGGCGGGATTATGTTGCCTGAGTATAATCAAGACCCTAGATTCTCTACTCTTCAAGAAAATGCAATACAAGTAATAGGCGAAGACGACGGGAAATGGGATGATACAGATTACGCTCTTTTCTATGCACAAGGACCAAATGGTTATAATCTTTTTGATTCCTCTAACGGAAACGGAAATAAAAGACAAGATACCAGAATTACACACATCAGCCAGAACTATATAAATATATATGAAGATTACTCTTATTATTTTATCAATTTTGACAAAGGACCAGGTAAAAGAGTAGAGACGTCAAATGTAGACTTACCTACAGACAACCTCGATATCTTTACGAGATATGATGATTATCAATTCCTGAACGAAGAAAAAACTAATTTTCTAAACATAGGAAGACTTTGGGTAGGTGAGCCATTTAATACTTCAAAATCAGTAAGTTTTACCACCAATACACCTATTCTGGCAACCGATGAGATAAAACTAAAGACGTCTGTTTATGTACAGAATGCTAATAATGATAAAATAACATTTAGTTTAAACGGACAAGCAATTGGTAACTATACCATTACCAATACTTCAGACACTAAAATAAGAGAAGTTTCTTTACAAACCAATGCTCAAAACATTACTGGAAACACTTTAAAATTTGATTATACTCCTACAGCTGGTAATCCGCTGGTTACCTATAATCTAGATTATGTAGAGGTACAGTACAAACAAGATTTGAGATATAATAATTCTCAGATGAATTTCAGAGTTTTTGACATTATGGAAGGCTCTGGTATTAATTACGGTTTTGTAATGGATAATACCACTGGTCTGGAGCAAATTTGGAATATCTCTGACATCACCAATGCAAAAAAAGTAACCAATAAATCTACGGGAAGTCAATTTAGTTTCGGGTATAATGCGGATAGTTTTGTTTTTAATAATGAATTTGTAGCATTTAAAAGTGATGCTGCGTACCAGCCAACCTTTGTTGAAAGAACAGAAAATCAAGATCTAGCCTCTTTACAAAACATTGATTACTTGATTCTTACCACCAAAGATTTCGCTCCACAAGCAGAGAGAATTGCAACCTACTACAGAACTTCCAAAAATTATAAGGTAGAAGTAGTAGATGTAAGAAAAGTGTATAATGAATTTAGTTCTGGCGGACAAGACCTTACCGCACTTAGAGATTTTGCGACTAAGCTTAACACCCCAACTGGGACTTTGAAATACATCTTAATTCTAGGAGACACTACTTTTGATTTTAGAAACAAAACCACATCTAATAAAAATTTTATCCCTAGTTACGAAAGTGATTTCAGTGAAAATTTTGAAGCGTCTTTTGTTACGGATGATTATATTGCAATGACCGCACCGCAAAGCTCATCTTATATTTATACTTTATTTCCGAATGTAGCTATTGGTAGATTAATTGCTCAAAATGTACAAGAAGCAAAAACCTTAGTAGATAAAACTTTATCTTATTATAACGCTACCCCTAGTCAATCATCACCATTCGGAGATTGGAGAATGAAAATGAATTTTGTGGTAGATGATGATAATGATAGCAAAGTAGATAATAGCAGTAATCCTTTTATGCGAGGAGCTTTCCACGATGTAATAAATTTGGTAATTGCCAATAATTTCGAAGGAAATACAGACAAACCTGAGTATAATATCAAGAAACTATACCTAGATGCTTTTCCTGCCCAAAGTTCTGCAGGTGGACAAAGATACCAGCAAGTAAATCAAGGAATTACTAATGCAATGAGCAATAGCCTATACTTGTCATACTTCGGGCACGGCGGCATCAATGGTTGGGCTCAGGAAAGAGTTCTTACTTTACAAGAAATCACGGCATTCAATAATTTTAATAATGCATATAGTAGATTTCCGTTTGTAAGTACTATTACATGTGAATTTACACTTTGGGATGACCACAATACCTCATCTGCTGGTGAGCAAATGCTAAAATTACCACAAGGTGGCGCAAATGCTATGATTACGTCTAGTAGAGCAATTGCTACAGTATATGGAAGATTATTTTCTAATACATTTACCTCCAATTTATTCAAATTGTATAATAATGATTTCTTACCAATTGGCGATGCTTTTTTAGCTGCAAAAAGAGAATACGGAACAGACTCTAACCACTTAAAAGTTAATCTATTAGGAGACCCCGCCCTTAAATTAAGCAGACCAAAAAATTTAATTGTAATTGATAATATAGAATCTCCTGTAAATGGACAACTTAGAGCACTAGATTTTGTAAAAATCACAGGACATATTAATAATAGCGGAGGAAGCGCAGACAATACCTTTAATGGCAAAGTAGTAATTAATATTTTTGATAAAAGATTAAATAAAAAAACCTTAAATAATGATGGCGGACTTACACCAGTTCTAAGTTATACAGAAGAAGGAAGCCCAATTGTAAAATCATCTGGAACGGTAACCAATGGTACTTTTACCGTAGAATTTTACATGCCAAAAGACATTAATTATACTATAGGTGATGGTAGAATATTAGCTTACGCAGATAATAATATTTTTGATGTTTACAATAATAAAACTCAGAAAATAGGAGATATAAACCCTACTGGAATCAATGATAATGAAGCTCCAAAAGTACAATTGTATCTTAACAATACCAATTTTGTAGATGGAGGAATAGCAAACACCAATCCTAATTTATTGGCATGTGTTACAGATAATACTGGTATTAATTCTACAGGTTCTGGTATTGGCCATGATATCACCGTAATCCTAGACGGTGAAGTAGTAAATACTACCGTACTTAATGATTTTTATGCACCAGGATCAGGAAATGGATGTATTAATTCTTCTTTTTTAGATTATCAAAAGGGTTCTGTGTTATATCCATTCCAGAATTTAAGCCCTGGTCAACACCAATTAACATTTAAAGTTTGGGATATAAATAATAATTCTACTACTCAAACGTTAAACTTTATAGTAAAAGATCCGAATGCCGAAAATCTAGTGATTAAAAAATTATTAAATTGGCCAAATCCTTTTACTAACAAAACATTTGTACAATTCGAGCATAATTGTGATGAAATTTTAGATGTAAACGTTCAAATATATACCATTACAGGTAAATTGGTGAGAACCATCAGTACAAGTGTAACATCTGACCCTTTCTTAGAAGGATATAGAACCAACAGAACCGCTATAGAATGGGACGGAAATGATGATTTTGGGTCGCCTGTAGGAAAAGGGACTTACATTTATAAAGTTCTTGTAAAAAGCCAAAATCAAGAAAAATGCAAAGGAACTGCTTCTTTAGTAGAAAAATTAGTAATTTTGAAATAATTGGAAAAATAGCAAACCATTAAACATGAATATAACTAAAAAAATTGCCCTAGGACTAGGATTAGGAATAGGTGCTTTAAATTACGCGCAAGATTTATCAAACATAAGGCCTGTACTTACTGGTGCACCTTTTCTTAGAATATCTCCAGACGCCAGAGCTGGTGGTATGGGAGATCAAGGCGTAGCGACATCAGCAGATGCTTTTTCACAATTTTGGAATGCTTCTAAATACCCTTTCAGTTTAAATACATCGTCAGTAGCAGTAAACTACACCCCATACATGAGTAAATTAACCAATGATGTATTTCTTTTGTATGGTGCTTACAATACCTCTTTAGGTGAAGAAGGGCGTTCTGCTCTTGGAGTAAGTGTTTATTATTTTAATATGGGAGAAGTAGATCTTACCAAATTGGTAGGAACTGAAGTAGTATCTGAAGGAACTGCAAAACCTAATGAATTTTCTATAGATGTTTCTTATGGTCTAAAGCTTTCAGACTCCTACTCTATGGCAGTAACTGGTAGATTTATCCGTTCAGATTTATCTGGAGGATTCAATACCGATAGCTCATTGAAACCTGCCAATACTTTTGCAGTAGATGTTTCAGGATTTTTACAAACTCCTAAACACCAAAGTTTCGGAGATTATGAAGGTAGAATAAGAGCAGGATGGGCTGTACAAAACTTAGGCCCTAGATTAGATTACACAGGTGACGAAGAATCTCGTTCTTACCTACCAACTTCACTTAGAGTAGGTGCAGGATATGATCTGTTTTTAGATGATGCCAACAAGATAGGCTTCACCGCAGAAGTTTCTAAATTATTAGTTCCTGGACCAGAAATAGTTGGTTATAATACATCACCTTCTGGAGAGCAAGTCCCACAATATGACGTTCCAAATGTGGGCGTAATTTCGGGGATTGGTAAATCTTTTAAGAACGAAAAAAGCTTTATGTATAGTGGTTCATTAGAATATTCTTATGACAATACTTTCGCTCTTAGAAGTGGTTATTTCTACGAAAGTCCAGAGCAAGGTGGCCGTCAGTTTGCGACAGTAGGTCTTGGTCTTAAATATCAATCTTTTGGGCTAGATTTATCTTATTTAATTAATACTTCTAAGATTAATTCTGCTTTAGACAACACCCTTAGATTTGGTCTTACATGGAATATTGGTGAAGATTCTTACAACAATGATGATTATTAAAATTTTTTAATATATTTGATAAACAATTAAATAATCACAACACAATGGGAAAATTTGTAATCAGAACCACTGCTACAGGTATTAAATTTGACCTTAAAGCAGGAAACGGACAAGTAATTTTAACAAGCGAAGTATATACTACCAAAGCTGCATGCCAAAACGGTATAGAATCTGTAAAGAAAAATGCTCCAGACGATGCTAGATACGAAAGAAAAGATTCTACCAATGGAAAACCAATGTTTAATCTAAAGGCTACCAACGGACAGGTAATAGGCACTAGTGAACTATACGAATCTGTAGCTGCCAGAGAAAATGGTATAGAATCTGTAAAGAAAAATGCTCCAGATGCAGAAGTAGTAGAAGAATAAAATTTCTTTATAAATTGATAAACCACCGAAAATTCGGTGGTTTTTTATTTGAATCCTTATGCATAACTTTGCAAAATGAACTACACCTCCGAACTTAAGAAATTTGTAACCAGCCAATACATCTATTCTGGCGTTAGAATAGCACTGGCGGTTGTAATTCCTAGTATTATTTTAGCTTATCTGGGTATTCTTAAGCAATTTTTCTTATTTCCACTAGGTACTATATTTCTGGCACTTACAGACATGCCTGGGCCGTTCCACAGAAGACGTAATTCACTTATATTAGCTTTATTTTTCTATTTTTCTATTTCATTAGTTGCCGGATTACTTAAGGATTTTCCTATTCTTATTTTTTTAGAAATCATTATTTTCGGACTATTCTTTACCATGCTTGGCATTTATGGTAAACGTTTAGACATTGTAGGCTCTCTCACCTTGGTAGTATTTGCCATTTTTATAGATGGCGCACCTGGTGTACACTCTGCATTATGGAATGCCTGCGTCTTTAGTCTAGGAGCTGCTTGGTTTTTCATCGTTTTTTTATTGGTAACGGTACTTAAACCATACAAACTGGCAGAACAAATGATTGGGGAAAATTACATAGAATTAGGGAATTATCTGCGTATAAAATCAAAATTTTATCTTAAAAACCCTGATTTTGAAGGAATTTATTCACAAATTTTCGGGTTAGAAGTTAGGATTAAAGAACACCAAGAAGCTACCAGAGAAGTAGTTTTTAAAACCAGACAAATGGTTAGAGAATCCACCTCTACCAGCAGATTATTGATGCAGCTTTTTCTTAATAGTTTTGACCTACACGAAATGCTCATTCTCTCTACCAATGATTACAAAAAACTTCAAAAATCTTTTGGTGACAAAGAAATACTAGAAAAAATAAACCTTTACCTCAATAAACTATCAAACGAACTCATTAACATTGGGATTTCTATACAAGGCGGTATGAAAGCCACTCCTATCATTAATATTAGTGATGAACTCCACCAACTCCACGAAGAGTTTTTCGAGTTGAGAAACAAAGAAATGAATGCCGAAACGCTAGAAAATTTTATGATTTTGAGACAAATTTTCCTCAGAATTACAGAAATTTCAGATGAAATACAGACCATTTATAAACTAAAAACTCAAAATATTAAACTCGTAAAAAGTCTTTCTACGGGCTTAGATTTAGAAAAATTTGTTACCAAAGAAGAGAAACTTAATCACAAGGTTTTTATCAATAATTTTTCTTTAGAATCTAATCATTTCAGGCACGCTATCAGAATTACTTTGGCAATGATGATAGGTTATGCTATTTCTAAATTTCAGTTTCTGAATATTCATAAAGTATATTGGATTCTCATCACCATTCTCGCCATTATGAAACCTGCTTATAGCATTACTAAACGTAGAAATATTCTTAGAATTTATGGCACAGTAGCAGGTGCTATTGTAGGTTTTGCTATTGTATATTACATCACAAATCCTATTGTACTTTTGGGGATTTTCTTGGTTTGTCTAATGCTTACTTTCAGTCTATTAAAAGACAAATATGCTTGGGCAGTATTTTTTATGACCGTCTATATTTTCCTCATTTTTGATTTTATGAAACCTGGCAATTTTCAAGATATTTTCTTAGAAAGATTATTTGATACGTTAATTGCTGCTGTAATTGTTTTTTTAGTTTCTTATTTGGTTTTACCAGTTTGGGAACATCAGAAAAACAAAACACTTATCCTAAAATACATTAAAGCAAATGATAAATATTTTAATAGGATTATTGATATTTTAAATCAAAAAAATATAGAAATTCAAGATTACAAAATGAGCAGAAAAGAAGCCATTATTTCTTTGGCAAACCTGTCTGATAATTTTCAAAAAATGCTCTCTGATCCTAAAGACCAACAAAAAAATCTAGAAAACATACACCTTTTTGTAACCACAGCACACCTTTTTACTGCTTATGTTGCTTCTCTTTCTCAGTATGCGCTAAAAGGAGAAAACTACTCAGAAATAGACCTTTATGGTTGGAAAAACAAAATAAACAATGAATTAATTATTGCTAAATCTATTCTAGAAAACGAAAAACCTGAAGAAAAAAATACACTGAGTTCAGAAATCAGCACCGCAGATCAAGTAGATGAACTCTTAGAAAAACGCAAAAAAGAAATCCGTGAAGAAGAGTTTCTAGACAGAAGAGACCCAAAAGTAATAAGCCATCTCACCGAACTCAAAAACATAAAAGAACTACTAGAATTAATCTACAACGAAGCAAGAGAACAAAGAAAAATTGCTAAAAAATTAATTTAAACATCATTTGAATCTCTGGTTTCTTCTACAATGGCAAAGTAAAAATCTTCTACTTTACTCACTTTTGCTGTAAAATTGTGATTAAAAAAATCATCGAAAACTCTGCATTTTACTTCTCCTAAATTGTTAATATCAAAAGGATAAACTTCATAATAATCCTTTAGAGACCAATACTTAGAGAGGTGTACTTTATAAAGACTCTCTTTAATTACCCAAATTATGGTAAGCAATTCTACCTCATTAGACCTCCCTTCCGTCCAAACAATTTCATTAGGATGAAGAAATTTTTTCTTAATTCTGAGAATTTTATTACTTTCTTTTTCTAAATCTATGCCTATTCTATTTTTAGAAATTGCCAAAGCCGCAAACGGAAAAGAATGAGTAATAGAAATCTGTGCAGCAGGCGGCCATAGATACGGTTCACCAGCCGTTTTATAAAGAATTTTACGGTCAGGAAGCACCATTTTTAGTAATTTCCTCACCATCAGATGCTCTATTAATTTTTTAGGATGATAGTCTTTAGTTTTTTCTAGATTTTCGGGTTCTATAAGCTCATCTGCATCAAAATGGTCTTCTTCACTATATTTCCAATAGAGAATGGTTGCATTTTCATCAGAATAATCCTTGTAAAATGGCATATTTTGTCAATAAAAAATTAGATTGTAAATTTGCAAAAGTTTTTTGGATTTTTTTCTAAAAAAAAATATAAAATAACTCATACAATTTCAAATTAATGGAAACTAAAACTCAATACATTCCTTATAAAGTTAAGGACATTTCCCTAGCAGAATGGGGAAGAAAAGAAATTATGCTAGCCGAGGCAGAAATGCCAGGTTTAATGGCAATTAGAGAAGAATACGGCCCTTCTCAACCATTAAAAGGTGCTAGAATTGCTGGTTGTCTTCACATGACTATCCAGACTGCAGTTCTTATCGAAACTTTGGTAGCTCTAGGTGCAGAAGTTACTTGGTCTTCTTGTAATATTTTTTCTACTCAGGATCACGCTGCTGCTGCTATTGCTGCTGCAGGAATCCCGGTTTACGCTTGGAAAGGAATGAATGCAGAAGAATTTGATTGGTGTATTGAACAAACTATTTTCTTCGGAGAAGACAGAAAACCATTAAACATGATTCTTGATGATGGTGGTGATTTAACGAATATGGTTTTTGATAAATTCCCAGAATTAACTGCAGGAATCAAAGGTCTTTCTGAAGAAACTACCACTGGTGTTCACAGATTGTATGAAAGAATGGCAAACGGAACTCTAGTAATGCCTGCAATTAACGTAAACGATTCTGTTACTAAATCTAAATTTGACAACAAATACGGTTGTAGAGAATCTGCTGTAGATGCAATTAGAAGAGCAACTGATGTAATGCTAGCTGGTAAAAGAGTGGTAGTTTGTGGTTTTGGTGATGTAGGTAAAGGTACTGCAGCTTCTTTCAGAGGAGCTGGTTCTATTGTTACGGTTACAGAAATTGACCCAATCTGTGCACTACAAGCTGCAATGGAAGGTTACGAAGTAAAAAAATTAGATACGGTAATCGAAAATGCTGATATTGTAATTACTACTACTGGTAACTTTAACATTGTAAGAGCAGAGCATTTCAAAAAAATGAAAGATAAAACCATAGTTTGTAACATTGGTCACTTCGATAATGAGATTGACATGGCTTGGCTAAACGAAAATTACGGAAGTACAAAAACCGAAGTTAAACCTCAAGTTGACATCTACAACATTGATGGTAATGATATCATCATTCTTGCAGAAGGTAGATTGGTAAACCTTGGTTGTGCTACTGGTCACCCAAGTTTTGTAATGTCTAACTCGTTCTCTAACCAAACTCTAGCTCAAATAGAACTTTGGACAAATTCTGAAGCTTACGAAAACAAAGTATATATGCTTCCTAAAAAATTAGACGAAAAAGTAGCGATGCTTCACCTTAAAAAAATTGGGGTAGAATTAGAAACACTTTCATCTGAACAAGCTAAATATATTGGTGTAGAAGTAGAAGGACCTTTCAAACCAGAATATTACAGATATTAAAAAGTTAGAAGTTGGAAGACTGAAAATTGATTTATACTACAACTCCTCAGAAATTTCTGAGGAGTTTTTACTTTGACAAAATTTTAAAATCTTTGTCAAATTTTTTTTACTATTTTTGAAAAAAAGAAAAATGACAAAATCTAGACTAGAAGCATTTTCAGACGGCGTTTTAGCCATCATCATTACCATTATGATTTTAGAAATAAAACCTCCAGAATCTACAGAATGGCATGCTTTATTAGAATTATTGCCCAAATTTCTGAGTTATATTCTTAGTTTTATCTACGTAGGAATCTACTGGAACAATCATCATCATATGTTTCAAGCGGTAAAAAATGGGGTAAAAGGAAATATTTTATGGAGCAATCTGGCATTGCTTTTTTGGCTTTCCCTTATTCCTGTGGCAACTGCATGGATGGGAGAGCATAATTTCGAACAAAACCCTGTTATTTTATACGGTTTCATATTGTTAATGAACGCCATCAGTTATTGGATCTTGGCAAATTTAATTATTAAAAACGAAGGTAGAGATTCTCACCTTGCGAAAGCAATTGGCAACGACATAAAAGGAAAATTATCTATGGTATTTTATATTCTAGGAATTGTTTTTTCTTTTGTACATCCTACAATAGGTATTTTATTTTATGCTATTGTGGCTTTTATGTGGCTTATACCAGATAAGAGAATAGAAAAAATGTATTAATTTTTTTTGTACATCATCTTTTATCATTTTTTTTAAAGCACTTGAAGAAAGTCACAATACACTGAATTACAAAAATTTAGATATTCTATTTTTTTAATAGTTCAAATTGATTTTCAATGTTTTATAGTCCTTATCATGTACTAAGCCTTTTTTTTTAGAATTTTAAAAATTATTTTACGTTGATATTCAATTTCTTTGTAAATTAATTGAATGAAATTCATAAAACCAATTTTAATATTTTTTGTAGTATTAATCAATGCTCAAAACGGTTTTCAGATTTTAGATAACAAAAAGAAAATTGAAATTCCCTTTAGGCAGATTAATAATTTGACATTTATTGATTTAAAAATTAATAATGTTGACCTTACATTTCTATTAGACACTGGCGTTGCAGAAACCTTGCTTTTTAGCCTAGAAAACAAAGATATTTCTTTCGAAAATGTAGAAAAGGTAAACTTCACTGGTCTGGGCGGAAGTAGCTACATAGAAGGTATAAAATCATCTAAAAATACGCTCGTCATCAATAACCATTTTATAGACACTAATCACACATTATACATTATTTTAGACGAAAATTTCAACTTCTCTTCACACGTAGGTATTCCCGTAAACGGAATTATGGGTTATAATTTTTTTAAAAATCATCCTATGAAAATAGATTTTGAAAATCACAAAATTACTGTTTATAATGAAAATTTTTTTAGTGAAAGTAAATTCAAAAAGTTCGAAAAACTGCCCATTTCAATCGAAAACCAAAAGCCTTATTTAATTACTGATATTCAACAAAACAAAGAGTTCTTTTCGGCAAAAATGCTCTTAGATTTAGGAAATAGTGATGCACTTTGGCTTTTCCCTAGCAGAATCCCTAATTTCAATTATAACAGACCCAATATTGATGATTTTTTAGGAAGAGGTTTTAATGGAGACATCTATGGCAAACGCAGTAGAATACACGCCTTAAAACTAGGAAACAACACACTAAACGAACCTATAGTTTCTATGCCAAGTAATGAATCTGTACAATCTATGAACTTTGTAAAAGATAGAATTGGCTCCATAGGTTCAGATATTTTAAAAAGATTTACCGTAATTTTTGATTATAAAAATTCTAATTTTTACATCAAAAAAAGCAAACGCGTAAAAGACCCTTTCAAATTCAACATGAGTGGATTAGACATAAAACACGATGGTATGAAATGGGAAAACGACTTGGTAAAAGTAGATTTACCAAAACCGAAAGAGTCTGCAAAAAATGACAATACTGTTTTTACGGCACAAAGTGATTTTCAATACAAATTTGTGCTAAAACCCGAATATTCTATTGCTGGCGTAAGAGAAAATTCTCCTGCTTTTTTAGTTGACATCAAAAAAGGAGATAAATTGATAGAAATTAATGGAAAAAGAACCGCAGATATGAGTTTACAACAAATTAATGAGTTGTTTTCATCAGAAGAAAATAGAAAAATAAAAGTTACGCTAATTAGAAATTCTATGACCTTATACAAAGAATTTGTACTAAAAGATCCTATCCCATATCAAGAGAACTAATGCCAGAAAAACTAAATCCTATAAGAACCAGACCTAGATTCAAAATCTTTACCGATTTAGAAACACAAACTTGTGCCGAAAAATTAAAATCTCAACTAAAAATTGAGAACCAGATTTTCCAGGGAAACATCAATACTGAAGTTGCCAATATCTGGGTAAAAACACAACACAATGAATTCTGGAAACCTTATCTCTCACTAAGAATTGAAAAAGAAGAAAACCAAACCGTAATAAGAGGAATCTTCGGCCCTAGTTCTGCGGTATGGACTTTTTTTATGTTTCTATATTTTATTTTCGGGATTACCTTTATGGTTTTCATTTCCATTTGGTGGGTAACCAAACAGATTAAAAGCAGTGATTTTCCTTGGGCTATTTACCTCGCTATTTTTTCTATAATTTGCTTAGCATTCACGTTTATCGCTACAAAAATTGGACAAAAAAAAGCAAAAAAAGAAATGGAACAACTGCGAAATTTTGCAGAAAGTGCTTTAGAAAATATAGAAAATTAGTTTGTAAGAGAATCTTTTTTACGTTGCAAATATTCTGTTCTAATCTTTTGTTGTATCAAAATTTCTTCTAAAAAAGGTTTTATCTCGTTATTCATTTGAGCTTCCGAATAATCATTAGCTTTAGGTGATTTTAGCAAATCTTTCCATGGTTTTGTTTTAAAATTGGGTTCGCCAAAAATAATTACAGGCGTTCCTTTGGCAATAACTTTAGTCCCTTTTTCGTCCAAAATCCACTGTTCTCCCCAAGTGTACATCCACTTTGCATCTTCCTCTAACAGTCTCATACAAGAGTGCGAAGCGTGATGCCCTGGCAAATCATATTGATGCCACCCTATTCCTTGAAAATTAAAAACATTAAAATTCCATCTGAGTTCCCATTCTGAATTAGAGGTACTTATGGCCAATTTTTTCTTCCAATTGGTAAATCCAAGTCCAATTCTGGTGGGCGAACTTTTTTTTCCCATACTTGTAGGCCCCCATTTGATGAGATTTCCCTTTTCATACAATGCATACGCGTGAATAGGATAACTGAAAAGTGCAAGTTTATGAATGTCTTTTGCTAAAGAAATATTTTTAGGAAATGGACTGTACGCATTAAAATCCTTTTCCATTTTATCTGGAACCACCAATGTATCTGCACGCCATCTGTTTTTTAAATCCAGTCTATTAATGGCCAATATATTATGAATTTCTTCTTCAGAATATTTTTTTTGAAAAACCGAAAGCGCAGAATCTTGATGATTGATGATTTCTGCGTGATATGAAATTTCTTTTTCCTTTTCTTCAACCTTTTTTAATGAATCAGAAACGTTCTTTTGTGTAGGATTTTTCACTTCTTCAGGCGATGTTTTATCACACTGAACAAGTGAAAAGAAAATTAAAAACAAAAGAGAAAGATAAATAAGACGCATTTTTGGTTACTGATTATATTATGCAATGATATGAAAAACAAAAAAGCCTTACAAAAATTTGTAAAGCTTTTTACAATCCCAAGTTGGGATTTTCACTTTCAATTAAACTTTTTACTATATGTATTTATACTTTTTCTACTATTTTGCTGTTCCTTCTATGGTTATAATTTTACCATTTTCATCATATTCTAGCTCTACTACTTTCATACTTCTAAGCCAGGTAATATCATTAGAAGGTACACAATCGTGATGAAATAAGTACCATTTCCCTTCAAATTCTACGATAGAATGGTGAGTTGTCCAGCCTACAACTGGAGTTAAAATAACGCCTTGATATGTAAACGGACCATAAGGATTATCTCCTACAGCATAGCAAAGCAAATGTGAATCTCCGGTAGAATAAGAAAAATAGTATTTTCCATTGTATTTATGCATCCAAGAAGCTTCGAAGAAGCGCCTTTCTGTGTCACCTTGCTTCAAAGATTCTCCGTTTTCATCCAAAATAATTACATCTTTCGGAGTTTCTGCAAATTCTAACATATCCCCAGAAAGTTTGGCTACTTTAGCACATAATGCTGGTTCATTATCAGCAGGTAAAACGCCTACTTCTTGAGCTCTATTATTTCTGTATCTTTGTAATTGTCCGCCCCAAATTCCGCCAAAATATAAATAGTATTCTCCATTATCTTCAAAAGCACAAGGATCTATACTATAGCTTCCTATTATAGGGTGTTTCTCTGGAGTAAAAGGACCTTCTGGTTTATCGCTTACTGCCACTCCTATTCTAAAAATATCTGTTTTGTCTTTCAAAGAAAAGTAGAGATAATATTTGCCATTTTTTTCGGCACAATCAGAATCCCAAAGTTGTCTTCCTCCCCACGGTATATCATTTACTTCTAAAACTTTACCGTGATCTACAGCTTTGCCAGTTTCTATATTGTCAAGAGAATATACGTGATAATCTTTCATATCAAAATGGTCTCCGTTGTCATTTTCTGGTTGCCCAGAATCATAATCGTGAGAAGGATAAATGTATATTTTTCCATTAAAAACGTGGGCAGAGGGATCTGCCATATACAAATCATCTACTAAATATCTTGGCTCTTTCATCTAATAATATATTTGAATTAAATTTTTAATTTATTTTTTTCTTCTTTCATTTAAATCTTTTTCAATCTGAAGCTCCATTTTTTTATCAATTTTATATAGAGACAACAGACCACAAGAAACAAAAAATGGAATAGCTGGGAATATACTTACTAGCATTTTAGCACCTACAGCTACTGTTTCTGGCTGCACTACATTTTGAGTTCCCTCAGTTGAGATATAACCATAATGCCCGATAATAGATGAAACGAGAGCACTACCAACGCTTAATCCTACTTTTAATCCTACCATCATTGCAGAGAAAATAATAGCAGTGGCTCTTCGGTTGTTTTTCCATTCAGAGTAGTCTGCTACATCTGCAATCATAGCCCATAAAATCGGCGTGCTAATTCCGTAGAAGAAACCGTGCAAAATCTGAGATGTAAACATTAATCCTACAGATTTAGACGGATAAAATATAAAGAACAGCACAAAAAGCGTAGAAATAAATAACGATGCCAAAAAAACATCTCTTTTCCCATACTTATCTGCAAATCTTTTAGAAAAAGTAATTCCCACAATCATCATAATAATTCCACCCGCATTAAAAAGTCCAAAACCTGCAGATTTAGGATCTTCTCCGAAGAAATTCATTCCAATAGAGTTAAAAAATACTGTAATAGGAGAAATAAAAGTTTTCAGACTTTCCGTATCTACATAATTATTGAAATAATAAACATAAGAGCCCCCTTTCATTGCCAAAGTAATAAAAATCAAAGTAGTAACTACCAACATTATAATCCATGGTCTATTTTGGAATAAATCTTTCAAATCTTCTTTTAGGCTAGATTCTTGTTCTGCGGTTGGTATCACTCTTTCTTTGGTTGTAAAAAAAGTAATTAACAACATGATTGTTCCTATAATCGCTAGCCAAGTCATCACCGTTTCTATACCTACAGCTTTATCACCGTGTCCTACAGACAAAATAATAGGTAACATAAATACTTGCACAAAAAACTGCGCAAACATTACCGCTACAAAACGATAAGAAGAAATACTATTACGCTGTCCCATATCCCCTGTAATTACGCCACTTAATGCAGAATATGGTAAATTATTAGCTGCATACAAAAGCAATAAAACAGAATAAGTAATCGCTGCATAGACCATTTTCCCTTTGTAAGAAAAATCTGGTGTACTAAAAGCTAATAATGCCGCAACACCAAGTGGAACAGCCGTAAACAAAATCCAAGGACGAAATTTCCCCCATTTAGAATGCGTTCTGTCTGCAATTGCACCAATAACAGGATTGAAACCAAAACCAGCAATTAAACCTACAATAAGTGTAATGATAGACGCATCTTCTGGTTTTAGCCCATAAATATCCGTATAAAAATAAGCCAGATATGTTACGAGTGTTTGAAAAACGAGATTAGCAGCTAAATCTCCTAGGCTATAGCCTATTTTTTCAATGACTGAAATTTTTTGATTCCCTTGTTCCATTATTTTGGGTTTAGAGTTATTAATAATATTTTGTGAATTAATTTTGTGGCGCTAAGTTAGAAAAAACATTTTTTTCTGCAATCGATTTCTTATTTTTTTTATATTTGTTGTGAAAAAATCATATACCTTTATAAAAAATTAAAAGTGAAATCTCCTGAAAACGACAAACAAGTTACTATTTATGACATTGCCGCGAAGTTGAAAATATCTCCTTCTACTGTTTCTCGTGCACTAAACAATGCGAAATATGTAAACAAAGTCACCAAAAAATTGGTAAAAGATGAAGCTGAAAAATTAGGATATAAACCTAATTCATTTGCTGTAGGACTTCGGAACAATCAAAGTAACACCATTGGAATTTTAATTTCAAGGATTAACAGACCTTTTAATTCTGTCTTAATTAGTGGTGTAGAAAAAACTGCCAGACAAGCAGGCTACAATGTAATTATCTGTCAATCAAATGATTCTTATGAAAACGAGGTTACAGGAGCCGAAGCGCTCTTATCTAGCAGAGTGGTTGGCTTAATCGCTTCTCTAAGTATGGAAACTGAAAATTTCGAACACTTTCAATCTTTTTTTGATGCTAAAACACCTGTGGTTTTTGTAGATAGAGTACCTAATTTAGACTCTTATAAAGTAGTTGCTGATGATTTCAGAGCTGGATATATTGCAACACAGCATCTTATAAAAAAAGGCTGTAAAAGAATTGCATTATTGGTAGGTTCCTTGCAAAGAAATGTGTATTCTGATCGTAAAAACGGCTATATACAAGCTTTACTAGACAATAATCTACCAGTAGATGAATCCCTAATATTAATGCTAAAAACACTAAGCACAGAAGAAAGTGAAAAGGCTACCAAAAAACTATTGAGTCTTCCTAATCCACCTGATGGAATTTTCTCTACCAATGACACTGCCGCTGCTGCTGCAATTATCACTGCAAAAAAATTAGGCTTTAGTATTCCTAAGCAACTGAAGGTCATAGGATTTAATAATGATTATATTTCCACCATAGTAGAACCATCGCTTACCACGATTGCACATCCTGCAGAAAAAATGGGAATTATTGCTGCCGAAAAAATATTACAGCACCTTAATAAAAATACAGAAATGGATACAGATGTATCTGAAATTACCATATTAAAAACCAGTTTAATTGAAAGAGATTCTACAAAATAGTTCTGACTATTTTGAATTAAAATCTACAATCGATTTCATATAAATTATTACCTTATGAATTACTTCTATAAAAAGCTAATATTACCATTTTTTACCGTGCTTTTGCTATGTAACAGTTTTACAGCGACCGCGCAAATTACAAAAGATTATGACCTTTGGCTTCAATATCAAAAATCATCTGTTGCTAATGATATTTTTAAAAACATTGCTTTAAATACTAAAAACGAAACCGATAAAGTCATACAAAATGAATTGAAAACCGCTTCAGAAAGAATGTTTCAGTACTCTCCTACTTTTTCAAATTCAGGAAATGCTACTTTAATCATCAAGAAAACTTCAGAATTAGAGCCTACTCAAAAAAATATTATCAATAAAGCAAACGCATTGAATGAAGAAGGTTTTGCTATAGAAACTATTCAAAATAAAGGAAGAAAAACAGTTATAATTACCGCTAAAACTTCTTTGGGACTGTTATACGGAACGTTTAGACTTTTGAGAGAATTACAAATCAATCCTTCTAAAAAAGATTTTAGTATAGCAGATGAGCCTAAATTAAAAGTAAGAATGCTCAATCATTGGGATAATCTAGACGGAACGGTAGAACGTGGCTACGCAGGAAGCTCTATCTGGAATTGGCAGAAACTTCCTGATTTTATCGATAAAAAATACATAGACTATGCTCGTGCTAATGCTTCTGTCGGGATAAACGGAGTTGCATTAATTAATGTAAATTCTAACGCGCTTATCCTTACTCCTCAATATTTGGAAAAAGTAAGTGCATTGGCAAAAGCTTTCAGACCTTATGGAATCAAGGTTTATCTTACCGCTCGTTTTTCTGCTCCCATTGAAATTGGAGGACTTAAAACCGCAGATCCTTTAAACCAAGAAGTGCAACAATGGTGGAATAATAAAGTAAATGAAATTTATCAATATATACCAGATTTTGGAGGATTTTTGGTTAAAGCCAATTCCGAAGGACAACCTGGCCCTCAGAATTATGGAAGAAACCATGTAGATGGTGCAAATATGATGGCAAAAGCTCTAAAACCTCACCACGGAATTGTAATGTGGCGCGCTTTTGTATATTCTGAAACCGATTCTAGCGACAGAGCAAAACAAGCTTACAGTGAATTTGTACCTTATGATGGGAAATTTGAAGATAATGTTTTAGTACAAGTAAAAAACGGAGCGATAGATTTTCAGCCAAGAGAACCGTTTCACCCGATGTTCGGGGCAATGCCAAAATCTAAATTGATGATGGAATATCAGATTACTCAAGAATATTTAGGATTCAGCACTCATTTGGTTTTTTTACCAAAATTATATGAAGAAGTTTTAGAATCCGACACTTATCAACTAGGAAAAGGCAGCACCGTTGCTAAAATTATAGAAGGAAAACCGAATGAATTAAGCGGAATGGCAGGTGTAGCCAATATTGGGAGCGATTTAAACTGGACAGGGCATCCATTTGCCCAAGCCAATTGGTACGGTTTCGGCAGATTAGCATGGAATCCCGAACTTAGTTCAGAAAAAATAGCTGAAGAATGGCTTCAACAAACATTTTCTAAGGATTCTAATTTTGTGAAAACGATTTCAAAAATAATGCTTCAATCTAGAGAAAGCGTTGTAAAATATATGACACCACTTGGTTTACATCATATTATGGCGACCAATCATCATTATGGCCCTGGACCTTGGGTAAATGATTTAGCAAGACCAGAATGGAATCCTGTTTACTATCATAAAGCAGATAAAAACGGAATTGGTTTTGATAGAACTGCAACAGGTAGCAATGCTCTAGCACAATATTCACCAGAAATTGCTCAATATTATAGTGATTTAAAAACCTGTCCAGAAGAATATCTTTTATGGTTTCATCATTTACCTTGGGATTATAAAATGAAAAACGGAAAAATCCTTTGGGACAATCTTGGGATTAAATACCAAGAAGGTGTAAACGAAGTAAAAAATATGATTACCACTTGGGAATCTGCAAAACCATACATAGATGCCGAAAGATATCAGGAAATTGCCCAGTTATTGAACATTCAGTTAAAAGAAGCTATCTGGTGGAAAGACGCATGTATGACTTATTTTCAAACATTTTCTAACCTACCGTTCCCAAAAGAAATGGAAACCCCAAAACACGATTTAGAATATTACAAATCTCTTCAATTTCCTTTTGCACCAGGCATTAAACCGCATTGGTAATTAAGGAATGTAGAAGAAATCTAATAAATTTTTAAAAAAAACAGATAGCGTTTTTCACTATCTGTTTTTTTAATTTTAAATTTTAAAAATATATCCTTTCGCGATTTTTTCGCGGTATTTTTTTTCATCAAATCGATAAAGAAAAGAGCCTTTTTTAGAAGACCTCATATCTTTTTCATTCGTTTTTATCAAGATATCCAAACTATTGATTTTACTGATAAAATTTCTCTTGTCATAAGTTTCATCAAAAATAGCTTCGTAAAGACTTTGCAATTCTCTCATTGTAAACTTATCTGGAAGCAACTCAAAACCAATAGGTTGCGTAGAAGCTCTATATCTAAGTCTAGCTACAGCATGATTAACCATTAAATTGTGGTCAAAAATCAATTCTGGAAAATCATTCAAATCATACCACTGTGCACTGTATTTTTCATTAATTTCAAAATTATTCTCAATATTAATCAAGGCATAATAAGAAACAGAAATAATTCTTGCAGTAGGTTCTCTTTCTAACTCACTGTAAACTCTCAATTGCTCTAGATAAATATTTTCTAAACCTGTAAGAGAATTTAATACTCTATTTGCGGCACAATCTAGAGTTTCATTATCACCAATAAAGCCTCCCATCAAAGACCATTCTCCCTTTTTGGGTTCAAAATTTCTTTTTATGAGAAGAATTTTTAGGTTATTACCATCAAATCCAAAAATAATACAATCTACCGCCAGAAGATGTTTAGGATATTGTGAGTAGTTTTTTTTCATCATACGTTCATAAGCATCTACAAATATAAATCTTTTATGTATTGAAATAAATATATTTACAAAAATAAATGTTGCAAACACACTTATTTATTTAAAACTTAACTTTATATATAAAAATAATACTCTGTAAGTATAAATTTTGGGAGTTTTTTGTAACATTTGATGCTGAAATTTTTGTTAAAACAGAAAATATTTTTGTTAACAAAACGTTAATGTTATGTTAAAATTCAAAGTACTTATCGTACATTTATATATGTATTTATTTTACTTGCTTCGCATAATAAATACGATAACTTAAAGTACATTTAAAATCTGACCATTACAAAAATATCTTAGAGTACATAATTTGCAAAACTACTCTATGCTCATATATAGATATAAAAGAATGAAACAATAGCATAATTTTTATGATAAGACCACCAATTTTTAACACCATTTTCATATGTTTACATATCAATAAAATCGTCATTTTTAGTAATCTTAAAAAAAGGTGTTTCATATCTCAAATCTTTCGAGTAACTTTATAAATGTAAAAACAACACTTATTAAATCTTTTGAATACTTTTCTTGAGAATTTAAAAGAATAAATGTTAAGCGATATTGTTGTTTAAATAATTATATCATAAATCTGTAAAATTTTGTAAATGAAAAAATTTACAATACTATTTCTGTGCATATCCACTTTTTCACTTGCTCAAGTGAATCAGAAAGTGAGTTTTTTCCCTCTTGAAAATGTAAAACTCTCTAATAGCATATTTAGTAATGCTACAGATACCAATAAGAAGTATCTACTGTCTATGAATGCAGATAGACTACTCGCCCCTTACGTAAAAGAAGCTGGGATACAACCAAAAGCCGAAAATTATCCCAATTGGGAAAACACAGGACTTGATGGTCATATTGGCGGACATTATGTTTCTGCTCTTGCTCTTATGTATGCTTCTACAGGCGATTTGGCAATCAAAAAAAAGCTAGATTATATGATTGATGAATTAGAAATTTGTCAAAATGCATCTGGAAATGGTTATCTCTCTGGAGTACCAAACGGAAAACAAATCTGGAAAGAAATAGCCGAAGGAAATATAAAAGCCAATAGTTTTGGACTTAATAATCGTTGGGTCCCTTTGTATAATATTCACAAAACTTATGCAGGTTTGCGAGATGCCTATTATTATACAAAAAGTGAAAAAGCAAAAAAAATGCTCATAAAACTTACAGATTGGATGAGTAACGAAGTTTCTGGCTTATCTGATGCACAAATTCAGGAAATGTTGAGAAGTGAACACGGTGGTCTCAACGAAATTTTTGCAGATGTTTACGAAATTACAGGAAATAAAAAATACCTAGACCTTGCACATAAATTCTCACACCGTGTAATTCTAGACCCGCTTTTAGAAAAGCAAGATAAATTGACTGGTATCCACGCCAATACACAAATCCCAAAAGTGATTGGTTTTAAGAAAATTGCTGAGGTAGAACATAACCAAAAATGGAGCGATGCCGCAGATTTTTTCTGGCATACAGTTACCGAAAACAGGTCAGTTTCCATTGGTGGAAACAGTGTGAGCGAACATTTTAATGCAATGAATGATTTCAGTGGAATGATTAAAAGTATAGAAGGTCCCGAAACCTGCAATACATATAATATGCTGAAGCTTACCAAAGAAATATATGCAGATTCGCCCAATTCTTCTTACATAGATTATTACGAAAAGGCGCTCTATAACCATATTTTATCATCTCAAAATAGCAAAACTGGCGGTTACGTTTATTTTACACCAATGAGGCCTGGTCATTACCGAGTGTATTCGCAACCAGAAACCAGTTTTTGGTGTTGTGTAGGTTCTGGAATGGAAAATCATTCTAAATATGGCGAAATGATTTATGCACATACCAATAATGATTTGTATGTTAATCTTTTCATTCCTTCTAAAGTAACTTGGACAGAGAAAAATGTAGTTTTAACTCAAGAAAATAATTTCCCAGAAGTTCCTGAAACCAAATTAATAATCAACTCAATTGGTAAATTACCTTTTTCAATCAAGTTAAGATGCCCAAATTGGACAAATGCTAATGACGTGAAAATTCTTATCAATGGTAAAGAATTTTCTACTAATAAAGACGCTGAAGGATATTTTACCATTCAAAAAAAATGGAAGAAAGGTGATGTTATTGTAATGAAATTGCCAATGCACATTTCGGCTGAACAATTACCAGATCAATCAGATTATTATTCCTTCAAATATGGTCCTATCGTTTTGGCAGCGCCTTTCGGAAATGAAAACCAAACAGGACTTTTCGCAGATTCTAGCAGAGGCGGACATATTGCACACGGACCTCAAATTCCTCTGAATGAAATTCCTACCATTTTAGGAGATGCTTCGTCTATTTTAGAACACATTAAAAAAGATGAAAACACACCACTAAATTTCAAAATATCAGGGCTTTATCCCGAGAAAAATTACAAGAACGGACTTCAATTGATGCCTTTTTATAAAATTGAAGAACAACGCTATATTTTATATTTTCCTCAGGCTGATGCCAATAAAATTGAAGCCATCCAAAAAGCTAAAACTTTAGAAGAAGAAAAAACCAGAGCACTAGACGCCATAACCACAGATAAAGTAAAATCTGGAGAACAGCAACCAGAATCTGACCATTTTGTTCAAAGTAAAGATTCTAATACAGGGTATGCAGAAGACCTTCATTTCAGAGATGCAAAAGGCTGGTTCAGCTATCAATTAATCAATAAAAACAAATCCTCGAAATACATTTATGTTACCTATTTTGATACTCAAAAAAATAGAAATTTAGATATTGAGGTGAATGACAAAAACATTTTTTCAAAAACATTAGAAGGAAAATTTGGAGCAAATCTTCAATACGCTGTAATACCAATACCTGAAACCGAAAAAGGGAAAGAAATTTTGAACATAAAATTTACTGCTTCGGAAAAATCTACCACTGCTCAAATTGTAGAAGTTAGATTATTAAACCAAGAATTCAAATAAAAATCTCATCATAAAAATGAAAAATTTAAAGAAATTCAAAATTGTTTTCACCTTATTTTTAGTACTGATAAGCAGTATAATTATTGAGGGTAAAGTAAAACTCCCAACTCTAATTACGAATGGAATGGTTCTCCAAAGAAACCAAAATGTTACCATTTGGGGAAGTGCAGATTCTGGAGAAAAAGTAAATTTAAAATTTCTGAATAAAAAATATCAAACCATTGCTGATAACAGCGGAAATTGGAAAATCAAACTCGCTCCAATGAAAGCTGGTGGTCCTTTTGAAATGGTGATTAACGACATTACCATCAAGGATATTTTAATTGGTGATGTATGGATAGCATCTGGACAATCTAACATGGAATTACCGATGCGAAGACTAAAACCATTATACGGAGATGAAATCAAAAATGCTAATAATCAAAATATCAGATTCTTTACTGTTCCTCAGAAATACAATTTTAAAGCTCCACAAACAGAATTAGATGGTGGAAAATGGGAAGCTACCAACCCAGAAACGATTCTTAATTTTTCTGGTGTTGCGTATTTTTTCGCTAAAGAAATAAGCAAGAAAAATAATGTTCCTGTTGGTATTATCCACACAAGTTTAGGTGGTTCACCAGTACAAGCCTGGATGGATGAAAATTCTCTAAAAAATTATCCTGAATATCTGGAAGAAGCTAAAAAATGGCAAGATGATGCTTTAATAAAATCTACAGAATCTACAGAATTTGCCCTAAGCAAAGCTTGGTATGCAGAACTAGACCAAAGTGATATCGGTCTTAATCAACATTGGCAAAATTATGAACTAGATGATTCTGATTGGAAAACCATGCAAATCCCAGGTTCTTGGGAAGACAAAGAAGGTTTCTTTGACGGTTCTGTATGGCTTAGAAAAGAAATTACACTACCGAAAGATGCTGACAAAAAAGCAGCTTTTCTTAATTTAGGAAGAATAAAAGATGCAGACGTAACTTACATTAACGGAACTAAAGTAGGAAATGTAACGTATGAGTATCCTCCACGTTGGTATGATATTCCTGCTGGTGTTTTAAAAGAAGGAAAAAACATCATCGCAGTTAGAGTTTCTAATGGAAGCGGAAAAGGTCAATTTATTGCAGATAAACCTTATTATTTGGAAATTGACGGACAAAAAATAGATTTAAAAGGTGAATGGAAGTATAAAATAGGGGCTAAAATGGAAAAAATGGCTCCAGGTCAAACATTTATTCGTTGGAAACCAACTGGACTTTATAACGCAATGATTCATCCTTTAATTAATTATAATGTGAAAGGTGCACTTTGGTATCAAGGTGAAAGCAATACCGGAAAACCTAAAGAATATGGAGATTTATTAACCAAAATGATATTGGATTGGAGAAATAAATGGAACCAAAAAGAAATGCCGTTTCTGATTGTACAATTGGCAAATTTTATGGAAGCTAGAAAATTGCCTTTAGAAAGCAATTGGGCAGAATTAAGAGACCAACAAAGATTAGTTTCTAAAAACGTACCCAATGCCGGACTTGCCGTAACCATAGACTTAGGAGAATGGAATGACATCCATCCGCTCAACAAAAAATCTGTAGGAGACAGACTAGCACTTTTAGCAGAAAAAATTGCTTACAAACAAAATGTAATTGCAGACGGACCAGTCTATGAATCTATGAAAATTGAAGGGAACAAAATTATTCTTACTTTCAAAAAAGGAACAGATAATTTACAACCAACTTCCGATTTAAAAGGCTTTTCAATAAAAGGAAAAGATGGAAAATATGAATGGGCGAAAGCTAAAATTGAAGGCAATAAAGTTCTGGTTTGGAATGATAATACAAAAGAACCAGTTGCTGTAAGATACGATTGGGCAGATAATCCTGATGGAAATCTAAAAAATAAAAGCGATTTACCTGCTTCATCTTTCACCACAGAAAATTAAAAAAGAGCATTAAAATGAGAACATACAAATTATTACTTTTATTACCCGCGCTATTGTTAGCCGTTTTTTCTTGTACTGCACAAAAATCTAAAAATACAACCTTGAAAGATGCCTATAAAGACAAATTTTTCATAGGAACTGCATTAAATTTAGACCAAATTCATGGCAAAGATGTACAATCTGTAGATATTGTTAAATCTCAGTTCAGTTCTATTGTCGCCGAAAACTGCATGAAAAGTATGTATCTGCAGCCAGAAGAAGGTAAATTTTTCTTTGATGATGCAGATAAATTTGTAGAGTTTGGCGAGAAAAATAAAATGTTCATTATTGGGCATAATCTACTTTGGCATTCACAAGCTCCGAGGTGGTTTTTTACAGATAAAGACGGTAAAAATGTATCTCCAGAAGTTTTGAAAGAGCGCATAAAAAATCACATTACCACTATTGTTACTCGTTACAAAGGCAGAATACAAGGCTGGGATGTTGTAAATGAAGCTATTTTGGATGACGGACAATACAGAAAAAGTAAATTCTACGAAATTTTAGGAGAAGAATTCATTCCATTAGCATTTCAGTACGCTCACGAAGCAGATCCTGATGCAGAACTTTATTATAATGATTATAACGAATGGTTTCCTGGTAAAAGAGAAGCTATCGTAAAATTAGTAAAAACATTGAAAGAAAGAGGTTTAAGAATAGATGGTATAGGAATGCAATCTCACCTTGGCATAGAAACCCCTTCTTTAGAAGAATATGAAAAAGCAATTGTTACTTACTCAGATTTAGGACTTAAAGCGAGCATCACTGAGCTTGATGTAAGTGCTTTGCCTTCACCTTGGGGAACCAGCGCCAATATTTCTGATGTAAATAAATACAGAAAAGAATTAGACCCTTATAAAACTGGGCTTACTGCAGAAGCTGAAAAAGTATGGGAAAACCGTTATTTAGATTTATTCAAACTATATCTAAAACATCAAGACAGAATCAGAAGAGTGACACTTTGGGGTGTTACCGATTTACAATCTTGGAAAAATGACTTTCCTGTAAGAGGCAGAACAGATTATCCTTTGCTTTTTGACAGAAATTACAAAGCTAAACCTGTTGTAGAAAAGTTAATAGACCTCACTAAATAATAAGAAAATGAGAAATTCATTTAAAACCGCTATTTTTTCTTTTGTATTTTTATCTGCTTATATATTTGGACAAAACCCAATTATACAAACAGCTTATACTGCAGATCCTGCTCCAATGGTCTATAACGACCAAGTTTTTCTCTATACTGGTCACGATGAAGACAATTCTACTTGGTTTACAATGAATGATTGGAAACTGTTTACGACAAAAGATATGGTAAACTGGACAGAACATCCTTCTCCCCTTTCTTACAAAACTTTTTCTTGGGCTAAGGCAGATGCTTGGGCTGCACAATGTATAGAGAGAAACGGAAAATTTTATATCTATTGTCCTGTAATAAGTTCAGAAAATAATAAACCTGCCATTGGTGTAGCAGTAGCAGACAGTCCTTATGGTCCTTTTTATGACCCTTTAGGAAAACCATTGGCACAGAGTGGTTTGGGAGATATAGACCCTACAGTTTTTATTGATGATGACGGACAAGCCTATTTGTACTGGGGAAATCCGAATTGCTATTACATAAAATTGAATGAAGATATGATTTCTTTTAGTGGAGAAATTACAAGTATTCCTATGACTGAAACTTCCTTTGCAAAAAGAGAAAATAATCCTCAGCGTGCTACATTATATGAAGAAGGACCTTGGCTCTACAAACGCAATAAATTGTACTATCTTTTTTGGGCAGGCGGTCCTATTCCTGAGCATTTAGGATATTCTACAAGCAGCAGTGCAACTGGACCTTGGAAATACGGCGGAACACTAATGCCAACCGAAGGAAGAAGTTTTACCAACCACCCCGGAATTCTAGATTTCAAAGGGAAAACGTATCTTTTTTATCATAATGGTGCGCTTCCTGGTGGTAGTGGTTTTACACGTTCTGTCTGTTTAGATGAGCTCAAATTTAATAAAGATGGCTCTATTTCTCCTATGAAAATGGGCACTGGAATTACTAATGGAATTAGCTCCATTAATCCTTTCCTTAAAAATGAAGGAGAAACCATCGCTTGGTCAGAAGGAATAAAATCTCAACAAAATAATCAAGTAGGCGTTTTTATTAAAGCCAACAAAAATGGAAGCTATACCAAAATTAAAGGAGTAGATTTTCAGAAAAAAGGAGCTAAAAAATTCACCGCAAGAGTAGGAACAGTACATAATGATGTCTCTCTTGAGATAAGAATTGACGGTGTAAACGGAAAACTTCTAGGAACTATGACCATACCTAGAACTGGTGGCAGTGATAGATGGAGTTTAAAAACCACAGAAATAAGTCCAATTACGGAGGTTCACGATTTGTATTTTATTTTTAAAGGTAAAGATACCATTACCGAAGATTTAGCCTTCCTTGATTATTGGAAATTTGAATAATAAAATCAATTTTTAGAAAAACTTAAATAATTTAACTAATATAACTTATATGAAATTTTTTATAGACACTGCTAATCTAGAGCAGATAAGAGAAGCCAATGATTTGGGAATTTTGGATGGTGTAACAACCAATCCATCTTTAATGGCAAAAGAAGGCATCAGCGGAAACGAAGCAATTCTTCAGCATTATAAGGATATTTGTGACATTGTAGATGGTGATATTTCTGCAGAAGTTCTTTCTACTACATATGAAGAAATGATTGCAGAAGGCGAAACTCTTGCGCAAATTCACCCCAATATTGTGGTGAAAATACCGATGATAAAAGACGGCGTAAAAGCTTTAAAATATTTTTCAGACAAAGGTATCAAAACCAATTGTACTTTAATTTTCTCTGCTGGTCAAGCTCTTTTGGCTGCAAAAGCTGGTGCTACCTATGTTTCACCATTCTTAGGAAGATTAGATGATATTTCTACTGACAGTCTCAATTTGATTGAAGAAATAAGACTAATTTTCGACAATTATAACTACCCTACTCAGATTTTAGCAGCTTCTGTAAGACACAGTATGCACATCATTAATTGTGCTAAAATTGGTGCAGATGTAGTAACTTGTCCGTTACAGCCTATTGTATCTCTGCTTAAGCATCCTCTTACAGATAGCGGTTTGGAGCAGTTTATCAAAGATTCTCAAAAAATGATTTAATCAAAAAAATTATGTCACACGATATTACAAAACTAAAAAATATTGCCTCACAGGTAAGAAGAGATATTGTAAGAATGGTACACGCTTGTCAATCTGGGCATCCTGGTGGTTCGTTAGGTTGTACAGATTTCTTGGTTGCCCTCTATTTTGATGAAATGAAAAGAAATCCCGGATTTGATATGAAAGGAAAAGGAGAAGATGTTTTCTATCTTTCAAACGGTCACATTTCGCCAGTATTTTACAGTGTTTTAGCACATGCAGGATATTTTGATAAAAGCGAATTGGCAACTTTCAGAAAATTAAATTCTAGATTACAAGGACATCCTACCACACACGAAGGTTTACCTGGAGTGAGGGTTGCTTCTGGTTCTCTTGGTCAAGGTCTATCTGTAGCTATTGGTCACGCTTTAGGAAAAAAACTAGACAATGATTCTAACTTGGTTTTTACACTTCATGGTGATGGCGAATTACAAGAAGGACAAATCTGGGAAGCATTAATGTTTGCTGCTCATAATAAAGTAGATAATTTAATTGCAACAGTAGATTATAATGGTCAACAAATAGATGGTCCTACTTCCAAAGTTCTTTCTTTAGGAAATTTAAAAGGAAAATTCGAAGCATTTGGATGGAAGGTTCTAGAAGTAGAGAATGGTAATGAAATGGAAGAAATTCTAAAAACTTTAGACGAAGCCAAATCCTTAGCACATCAAGGTCAACCAATTTGCATTTTGTTAAAATCTCAAATGGGAGCTGGTGTAGATTATATGATGGGTACCCACGCTTGGCACGGAAAAGCACCTAATGATGAACAATTGCAACGTGCTTTAGACCAATTAGAAGAAACTTTAGGAGACTATTAATACGAACTCGATTATGAAAAAATATACTTATACAGAAAAAAAAGATACCAGATCTGGTTTTGGAGCAGGATTGGCAGAGTTGGGTAGAACCAATGAAAATGTGGTGGCATTATGTGCAGATTTAATCGGTTCTCTTAAAATGGAGAAATTTATTGAAGAAAACCCTAATCGTTTTTTCCAAATTGGTATTGCTGAAGCCAATATGATTGGGATTGCTGCTGGTCTTGCCATCGATGGTAAAATTCCTTTTACAGGTACTTTTGCTAACTTTTCTACAGGAAGAGTGTATGATCAAATTCGCCAATCTGTAGCTTATTCTGATAAAAATGTGAAAATTTGTGCTTCTCACGCTGGTCTTACTTTGGGTGAAGATGGGGCTACTCACCAGATTTTAGAAGATATTGGTTTAATGAAAATGCTACCAGGGATGACGGTAATTAACACTTGTGATTACAATCAGACCAAAGCAGCTACCATAGCCATTGCAGACCATCACGGCCCTGTTTATCTTCGTTTCGGAAGACCTGTAATTCCTGTTTTTACAGATGAAAATCAAAAATTCGAAATCGGAAAAGCTTGGATGGTAAACGAAGGCAAAGATGTAACCATTGTAGCAACTGGTCACTTGGTTTGGGAGGCTATAAAAGCAGGAGAAATTTTGGAAGAACAAGGCATAGATGCTGAAATTATCAATATTCACACCATTAAACCTTTAGACAAAGAAGCTATTTTAAATTCTGTGAAGAAAACGGGTTGTGTGGTAACTGCCGAAGAACACAATAGATTAGGTGGTTTAGGAGATAGTGTAGCTCAACTTTTGATTACAGAACTTCCTACTCCGCAAGAATATGTGGCAGTAAACGATAGTTTCGGAGAAAGTGGAACGCCTGAACAATTAATGGAAAAATACGGATTAAATGCAGAAGCCATTGTAAATGCCGTAAAAAAAGTGATGGCAAGAAAATAAAATCAATAAAAACAATTCATATTTTCAATACATTATTGTCATTTACCCCAAAGCATCAGCTTTTTTGCTGGTGCTTTATTATAAATATAAAAGTAGCTAAATTTGCAATTTCAAAAAATCTATTCTAAGGAAAAATATTTTTATGACAGACATTAAACTCATTGTAACCGATATGGACGGTACATTTCTAAATTCTAATTATGAAGTAAGTCCAGAATTTACTGAAATTTATACAGAATTAAAAAGAAGAAACATCTTATTTGTACCAGCTAGCGGAAGACAAATGCCCGGAATTACAAAATATTTTGAAGAAATAGAACACGAGATTGGTTTTATCGCAGAAAATGGCGGTTATGTGGTTTACCAAGATCAAGAACTTTTTGCTGATAAAATGGAGCATTCTCATATCTCAGAAATCATAAAAGCAGTAAGAGAAATTTCTGGAGCTAGAGCTGTACTTTCTGCTAAAAAATATGCCTATTACGAGACAGAAGACCAAAATTTTATAGATTTTTTTACCAGATATTACACCAAAAATAAGAAAATGAAAGACCTTACCGAGATGGTAGATGATAGTGCTTTCAAAATAGCGATTTATCATCCTGAAGGTTCAGAAAAAAATCTTTATCCTTTCCTGAAACATTTTGAAAAATATGGGCTGGAAGTAGTAGTTTCTGGTGAATTTTGGATGGATATAATGAACAAAAACATCAATAAAGGAAAAGCATTAAGCATACTTCAAAAAGAATTAAAAATCACGCCAGAACAAACAATGGCTTTTGGCGATTATATGAATGATATAGAAATGCTAGAAAATGCAAAATATAGTTTTGCAATGGAAAACGCACATCCTTCGGTGAAAAAAATCGCTCATTATGAAGCCCCTTCTCACAATGATTTTGGGGTAATAGAAGTCATTAAAAATTATTTGAATAAATAACCAAAAAAGAAGAGAGATACTTTTATTAAAAAGCACCTCTCTTACATGAAAAACAAACTTTATATCTTAATTTCTTACCAGAAATACCAATAGAATAAAGCACAGAACAGTACTACACCTAGAGATGCAACTACATCTACCCAAGTCCAGCTTGATCTTGTCTCTGCTTTCTGCTCCTCACTTTGAGTTGAGAAAGTAATTCCTTTTAAGCTTTCTTCTGTAGCTTGTGGCGTGAAGAAACTTACTACAATCATCATTACAATGATGAATAACAAAAGGAAAATCTCAAAAATAAGCCAGTTGGTTTGCCAGAACCAGCTAATTCCTTTCAAAGATTCTACAGCGTTTAAATTATCTTTAAAAATATTACAGAATAATCTTACCATTCCTATAATAAAACCTATTACAATACCATATTCGCCAGCTTTTGGTGTAATTTTTTTGGAGAAAATTCCCAATAAAAATACCGCTACAATAGACGGAGCTAATAATGATTGTACATCTTGCAGATAAGCGTATAAACTACCTAATCCCATCATTACAGGAATCCAGATTAGCCCTAAAACGACAACCACCCAAGTTGCAATTCTACCTACCCAAACTAACTTTTCTTCACTAGCTTCAGGATGTTTTGGTTTATAAAAATCTACGGTATATAATGTAGCACAAGAATTAAAAAATGCAGCTAATGATGCTACCAAAGCACTGATAAAACCTACTGTTACTATTCCTTTTACCCCTGCTGGTAAAACAAATTTTACCATAGAACCAAAAGCTTCATCAGTAGAGCCCATCACAAATCCTGATTCTGGTTTTGCTGCTAATGCTACTGCAATCATCCCTGGAATTAAGAACATAAATACAGGTAAAATTTTAAAATAACTGGCAAGGATGGTTCCTTTTCTCATTTCATTCATATTTTTACCTCCTAGTACTCTTTGTACAATGTGCTGGTCTGTACACCAATACCAAAAACCGATGATAGCCGCTCCTAAAAACACCCAAAGTCCTGGGAATTTATTATACAATGGATCGTTTTTATCAAAATGCATCAAGTGATTAGTTCCAAAACCTTTGTTCATACTTTTGGCATGTTCTATCATATTTGCCCAACCCTGTGCCATAGAACCTTCGCCTAAGGCTATTAATCCTAAAAATAAAACCATAAAAGAGCCTATAATTAAGATTGGGGTTTGGATTTTAGAAAGTGTCATTACGCCTTTCATTCCGCCAAAAACGGTAAAAACCCCAGTTAATAATACCAAACCAATAGCACCATACCAGAAGGGAAGTCCTAATAAACTTTCCATAAAGATACCTCCTGTAAATGCGGTTACACTTACTTTGGTTAATACATAAGAAATTAAAGTAATTACTGAAAGCCAAGAACTGGTTTTACGAGTATATCTTCTATTCAAAAATTCTGGCATTGTAAATACGCCACTGTGTTTATAAAATGGTACAAAAAGCCATCCTAAAACCAGAATCATCCAGCCTTGCATTTCCCAGTGTGCCATTCCCATTCCTGTTTCTGCACCTGCTCCTGCTAATCCTACTAAATGCTCTGAACCAATGTTGGCTGCAAAAATGGCAGCTCCCATTACATACCAAGGTTCTCCTCCCAAGAAATAATCTCGGCTAGATTCCCCAGCTAGTTTCTTTTGCTTGCTTACTGCACGCCATACAAAATAGGTAATCATGGCTATACCTATGCCTATTATGGCCCAATCTAGCCAAATAAACTCGTGTGAATTCCAATTCATATCTTTATTTTTTTACTGAAAATTTATAAATCGTTTTTGATTGAAATTTCTCTCCTGGTTTTAAAACCACTGTAGGAAAAGATGCTTCGTTTGGTGAATCAGGGAAATGCTGAGTTTCTAAGCAAAAGCCTGTTCGGTGTTCGTTTTTACCTCCTGTTTTGGTATCAAATTTACCATCTAAAAAATTCCCAGAATAGAACTGAACTCCGGGCTGGTCTGTACTTACTTCCATCACTCTACCAGTTCCTGAATGATAAACAGTAGCTATTTTTCTTAAACCTGTTCCGTTTAGAATCCAATTATGGTCAAAACCTTTTCCTAATTTTACTTGTTCATCATCAGAATTGATGTCTTTACCAATTAATTTTGGAGTCTTAAAATCAAATGGAGTTCCAGCCACATTTCTACGCTCACCTGTTGGAATTAAAGTACCATTTACAGGTAAAAATTGGTCTGCATTTAATTGTAATTCGTGATCTGTGATTGGTTGAGTAAATTTCCCTGAAAGGTTAAAATAAGAATGCTGTGTAAGATTTACAATGGTCGTTTTATCTGTGGTAGCTTCATAAGCGATTTCCAATGCATTATCTTTTGTTAAAGTATAAACTACTGTGGTAGTTAATTTTCCGGGATAGCCTTCTTCCCCATCATTGCTTACATAAGTAAGTTTCAAAGAAGGAGCTTCAGCATTTCCGATAGGTTCTACCGTCCAAATTTTGGTATGGAAACCTTCTTTCCCGCCGTGAAGACTGTTTGGTCCGTCATTTTTATCAATATCATACGTTTTACCATCCAAAGTAAACTTCGCATTGGCAATTCTGTTTCCGAATCTTCCGATTAAAGCTCCAAAATAATAAGGATTACCGTTAAAATAACCTTCAGGTTTTGTAAATCCTAGAACTACATCTTCGTATTTACCATCTTTATCAGGGGCAGTAAGAGAAGTAATAATACCACCAAAATTGATGACTTCCACTTTCATTCCGTTTTTATTGGTCAAAGTGTATTTTTTGATAGAATCACCTTTAGCAGTAACTCCGTAATCTGAAACTTGAATATTTTCCATCTGAGTTGATTGAGCTTTTTCTGATTGATTTCCTTTTTTACAACCCACAAAAAATAAGGCTGTTAAAAGAGCAAAACCTAAATAATTTATAATTCTTTTCATATTAATTCTTGTTTATTTATAATAGGTTTCGTTCCAGCGAAGTGTATTTTTAAAATCACGGATTTTGGTATCTCCGTCTATAACTAATGATTCTATACCAGCAATTTCTGCAAAATCTTCTAACTGTTCTACACTGATGTTTTCACTATAACAAGTGTGGTGAGCACCACCAGCCAAAATCCAAGCTTGTGCTGCGGTATAAAGGTCTGGAAGCGGTTTCCAAAGAACACGTGCTACAGGAAGTTTTGGTAATTCTTCTGTAATTTCTAATGCTCTGGTTTTATTAATCAATAATCTGAAATGATTGCCAAAATCCATAAGAGCTGCATTAAGAGAATCTATATTTCCTCTAGAATTAAATACCAAACGAACTGGATCTGCTTTGCCACCAATTCCTAAAGGATGAATTTCGCAAGATGGTTTTCCTACCGCTAAAACAGGGTCAACTTCTAACATATGTGAGCCTAAAATAGAAGGATTAGAAGGATTAAGATGATAGGTATAATCTTCCATAAAAGCGTTTCCGCCTTCTAAACCTTGTCCCATTGTTTTCATCGCACGAACAAGTGCTGTGGTTTTCCAATCGCCTTCTCCTGCAAAACCATACCCTTTTTGCATTAATCTTTGAACTGCAATTCCTGGGAGTTGTTCCATACCGTGAAGGTCTTCGAATGTATCTGTAAAACCTTTGAAATTTCCTTCTTTCAAAAATTTTTCTAAGCCTAATTCTATTCTAGCTGCTACCTCTAGAGATTTACGATTTTCACCACCTGCCAATAAAGAAGCTGCCATAGTGTAAGAAGCTTCGTATTCTTCAATTAAAGTTTTTACTTCGCCATCGCCAATAGAATCTATTACACCAACTAAATCACCAATTCCCCAAGTATTTACAGAAAATCCGAATTTAGTTTCTGCTTCCACTTTATCACCATCTGTTACGGCTACAAATCTCATATTATCTCCAAAACGAGCAAATTTAGCACCTTGCCAATCGTCCCAACCTGCGGCTACTCTAGACCATTCGCCAATTTGTTTTTGTACTCGCTCATCAGACCAATGCCCTACTACTACTTTTCTATTTTTGCGAAGACGACTTACCATAAAACCGAATTCTCTGTCTCCGTGTGCAGCTTGGTTCAGATTCATAAAATCCATATCCATCGTTGACCAAGGAATATCTTGATTAAACTGAGTATGAAGATGGAGCAAAGGTTTTTGTAAAGCTGTAAGCCCACGAATCCACATTTTAGCTGGCGAAAAAGTGTGCATCCAAGTTACTATACCTATACAATCTGGATTTTGATTGGCTGCCGTTAAAGTATCATATATTTCGTCAGTCGTTTTTACGGTTGGCTTATACACCACTTTTACAGGAATTAAAGAAGATACATTAAGCGCTTCTACTATTTTCCCAGAATGTTCTGCTACTTGAGCCAAAGTTTCAGGACCATATAAATGTTGACTTCCTGTAACGAACCAAATTTCTTTTGTATTTAAATTTACTAGCATTGTGATAAGATTATTTGTTATTTTTTAGAATGATTTTTATTGTCCGTAATATGCATTTTTGCCGTGTTTACGTTCATAATGTTTTTTGATGAGTGAATCCTTAAGACGAGGAGCATTCGGATTGATTTGTCTGGTGAGATACGCCATTTCTGCGATGGTTTCTAGAACCTTGCTGTTATAAACCGCTTTATCTGCATTTTTACCCCAAGTAAATGGTCCGTGATTGCCTACCAAAACCATTTCTACTTCTTCGTAAGACAATTCTTTTTCTTTGAAACAATCTAGAATTTGAATTCCTGTGTTGTATTCATAATTTCCTTCAATTAAATCATCTCTCATTGGTGCAGCACAAGGAATATCTGTGGTTAAATGATCTGCATGCGTAGTCCCGAAAATAGGAATATCTAACTGAGATTGCGCCCAAGCTACTGAATAAATAGCGTGAGTATGAGAAATTCCGCCTACTTTTTCCCAGTTTTTGTATAGAAAAGCGTGGGTTTTGGTATCTGAAGAAGGTCTTAGTTTTCCTTCGATGATATTGGCATCAAAATCCAGAATTACCATATCTTCTGGCTTTAATTCAGCATAAGGTACTCCGCTTGGTTTGATGGCAAAAACGCCTTTATCTCTATCTACTGCGCTTACATTACCGAAGGTGTAAACTACCAATTTTAATGCGTCTAATTGCATATTGGCTTCGTAGCATTCTCTTTGTAATTCTTTATAATGAGTACTCATTTTTTCTAACTTTGATGTTATTTTCTACAAAATTTGCAATGTTCTGATATTGCTCCATAAATTCTGAATATTTCTCTACTTTATCAGCCTGTGGAAAATATTCTGCTTCGAAATTAGAACCCATTTTCTGACTTGCTTCTATTACATTTGAATACACTCCTGCTGCAACTGCTGCATAAATAGCAGCACCTAAAGCGGGAGCTTGGTCAGAATCTGCTACTACAATCGGCATATTGAGAACATTTGCCAAAGTCTGCATTATGAAAGGAGATTTTCTGGCTACACCGCCAATTCCTATCACTTTGTTTATTTTAACACCTTCTTCTTCGAAACGATCTACAATTTTTTTAGACCCAAAACAAATGGCGTTAACCAAACTTTTAAAAATATGTGGTGCTTTATTTCCTAAAGATAAATTTGTAATAGCGCTTTTTAATTCCTGATTAGCATCTGGAGTTCTTCTACCATTAATCCAGTCTAATGCTACTGGAACAGCATCTGAAAGTGGAATATTTTCTGCTTCTAAAGTAAGTGTACGAATCATATTATTTTCGATTTCTTCTTTCAGCAGAGCTTTTTGTTCATCGTTTATTACCGTAGATTTCATCAATAATTGATGAACTGGCCACATTAAAATATCTTTATACCAAGCCAATACATCACCAAAAGCAGATTGCCCAGCTTCTAAACCTATAAATCCTGGAATTACTGAACCGTTTACTTGTCCACAAATTCCTTTTACTTTTCTTTCTTCTATAATTTCGCTTGGCGCAATCATAATATCACAGGTAGAAGTTCCCATAATTCTGATGAGTGTATTTTCTTCTACTTTAGCACCTACTGCACCAGAATGCGCATCAAAAGTACCTACTGTAATCACCGTATTGGTGGTTAAACCTAGTTTAGCTGCCCATTCTTCGTTCAGATTTCCTGCTACCTCATCAGAAGTGTAGGTTTTTTCGTATAATCTGTCTCTAAGTTCTGCTAAAGAAGGATCTAATCTGTTGAGAAAATCTTTAGGAGGAAGTCCACCCCAGTTTTCGTGCCACATTGCTTTGTGACCAGCTGCACAACGGCTTCTTTTGAATGTTACCAAATCTTTGTGGTCTGATAATACAAAGGTGATGTAATCACAATGTTCTATCCAACTGTAAGCTGCATTTTTTATAAGTTCATCTTCTCTATTGATATGAAGAATTTTTGCCCAAAACCATTCAGATGAATAAATTCCGCCTTCAAATTTTGTGTAATCTTCTCCGCCCCAAGTTCTTGCCAACGTATTGATTTCTTCGGCTTCTGCAATTGCAGTATGGTCTTTCCAAAGAACCATCATTGCATTAGGATTTTCCTCAAAACCTGAAGTTAAGCTCAAAGGAACTCCTTCTTTATTCACTGGAATTGGAGATGAGCCAGTAGTATCTATACAAATTCCCACTACTTGCTCTGGATTTACACTGCTTGTAGTAACAACAGATTTGATGGTGTTCTCTAAACCTTCTAAATGATCTAAAGGATGCTGACGAAATCTATTCTCGCTCGGATTACAATACTTCCCTTCTTTCCATCTTTGGTAATAATGAACATTCGCTGCTAGTTCAGAACCGTTTTCTGTATCAATTAGGACTGCTCTTACCGAATCTGTTCCGTAATCTAGTCCGATGACGTATTTTTTCATTTCGCTTGAAATTTAATTTTTAAGAATAGTTAACAATTTATTCATATTGTATGTAACAAATATAACATACTATTTTAAATAAATGTATAAATTACACTTAATTTTTATTTTTCCTTTATCGATGGGACTTACAGCTTATTAATTTTAAGGATTACCACTGATTTTGGAGGTATTTCGGTAGAAATTTTTCCCCTTTTTATGCTTTCAGATTTCTCTTTTGGCTGAATTGGTTCAGATGTGAAACTATTCTCAGTATCTAAGGCATCTGCAGACAATATGATTTTAATCATTTTATCGCCTAAACGAAGGTTTTTGGCATTCAAATTCACTTCTTTTGGTTGTGAATCTGCATTTACAATTTTGATAATTATTTCTTTGGATTTTCCATCAAAAACAGCCGAAGAATATAATTTATTTTGTCCTGTTACTGCCTTACCGTTTTCTGTAATTGTAAGTAAATCAGTTCCTTTGTTATTCGAAAATAATTTTTGAACATAATAATTAGGCGTAGCGTAAGTACTAAGATTATTAAACCAAATTAAATCTGGAGTCCATTGCCAACCATCTGCGTGAGCTAAAAGCGGTGCATAAGAAGTCATAGTCACCACATCTGCATTACGTTCTAGCCCTGTCATAAAAGCGGCTTCAGAAAGAGCGGTTAACCAATTGTTTTTATTTTCTGGTTTTACAACTCCTACAGACTGTGCTGCATATTCTCCAGCAAAGACTTTTGGTCCTCTTCTATCGTATTTGTCATATCTGGCAGCATTCTGGAAAAACCATTCTGGTGAATTATAATAATGCTCATCTACAATTTGTGCATTTAGTTTTTTGAGTTCTTTCCATCCGTATTCAAAGAATTCTCCATCAGGTGACGGTCCACTTCCAGAAACGATGGTAATTTTTGGATATTTAGCGTGAATAGCTTTTTCAAAAACTTTATATCTTTCTATGTAATCTTCTCCCCATTGTTCATTTCCTACCCCAATAAATTTTAAGTTAAATGGTTTAGAGTGTCCCATTTCTGCTCTCACTTTTCCCCAAGGTGTAGTAATATCGCCATTAGCAAATTCCATTAAATCTAAAGCATCTTGAACATAAGGGTCTAAATCTTCCATTTTCACGAGTTCTGCGGTGTTGAATTGACACGCCATTCCACAACTCAAAATTGGCAGAGGTTCTGCTCCTAAATCTTCTGAAAGTTGGAAATACTCAAAAAATCCTAAACCAAAAGACTGCCAATAATCAGGTGTGAGACGATGAGCAAATCCGTTATTCCATTTGTTGATGAGATTTTCTCTGTCTTCCACTTTACTTATAGTTTTTTTCCATTGGTAACGTTCTGCAAGAGTTCTTCCTTCTACAATACAACCACCTGGAAAACGCAGAAAACCAGGTTTCAAATCATATAATTTTTGAACTAAATCTTTGCGTAAACCGCCTTTTCTGCCTTTCCAAGTATCTTGTGGAAAGAGTGAAATCATATCTACATTTACAACACCATTTCCAATAAAAGTAATTTGCAATTTGGCTTTTTCAACCGTTCTTGTCGGAGAAAATACCGCAGCATATTTCTGCCATCCTTTTCCCAAAACAGGAATGCTAACCGCAGCTATTGATTGTCCTTTTTCATCAATTAGCTCCGCCTTCATTTCTTTTATATTCCCAGAAACATTCTCTAAATCAAAACTAAAATCATATTTTTCGCCTTGATGAATTCCTATTCCTCTGAAACCTTCATTTTCTAAAAGATAATTTTTATCATTAAGTACAGTAATTCTGGCGTAATTTTTATTGGTTTTAGAAGCATCTGTATGAATGATTAAAAAACCAGAATCTAAATTGGGCGAAAGTATTTTTGTATTGGGTTGTTTCCATCCAGTTAAAGGCTCATCAAACTCAAAACTTCGATTTTTAATAAGTTCTGCATATAAACCTCCATCAGCAGCAAAGTTGATGTCTTCGAAAAAAATTCCGTACATCGTAGGCTGAATTTTGATGTGAGTAGAAGCGCCGTCCAAATCAAGTGTATGCTTAGACGGAATACCAGATTGCGCCAACAAAAACGTAGTGCAAACGGTAAAAAAAGCAGCGTAAATTTTATTTTTTGTTCTCATATACTAATGATATTGATAATTAATAGAATTCAAATTATTTTAAAATTTTAATAAAGCTATTTCACTTTTATTGGTAAGCTTTTTAAACCAGAATTTTCTGATGTCCCTCCGTAGAAAATAGTATAATCTCCTGATTTTAAAACCAAATCATCGGTTTTTTCATCATAAAATTTGAATGAATCTTCAGAAATCGTCAGTTGAATATTTTTTGTTTCTTTTGATGTAATTAAAACTCTTTCAAAAGCTCTCAAAGTCTTTACTGGAGCTAAAACATCGTTATTTCTTTTCACGTAAATTTGTACTACTTCTTCTCCATCTCTATCAGAAATATTGGTAACAGGAACGGTTATGGTGATTTTTTCATTAGAATTGATGATATTTTTGCTCAATTGAGCATCTCCATAAGTAAATTTGGAATAACTTAAACCGTGCCCGAAAGCGTATAAAGGATTTTCTGTCATATAACGATAGGTTCTTCCTTGCATATCATAATTTTCAAAACCTTGATGCTTGCTGGTTTTAGAAAGAGCATTATCCAATTGTTCCAAATTTTTGTAAAATGTAATCGGTAATCTTCCTGAAGGATTGTAATCTCCTGCTAAAACGTCTGCTACAGCAGTTCCGCTAGATTGCCCGCCATACCAAGCATTTAGCAAAGCATCATAATTTTTTTCGTCTTGTTCTAAACCGAGTGCACTGCCTGTACATAGCACAAAAACGACAGGTTTCCCTGTATTTCTTAATTCTGCTAACAATTCTCTCTGAACTTTCGGAAGTTCTATCGTGGTTTTATCACCACCTTTGAAACCTTCAGCATTTACCAACATTTCTTCGCCTTCTAAACTAGGTGATAATCCTCCAGCGAAAATAATAACATCAGCATCTTTCACTTTTTCTTTTACTGATACAAAATTTACGGGGTCTTTTCTATATACTTCAAAGCCAATATTTACATATTTTCCTTTTTGACTGTGGCGTAATTCTACTAGATATTCTTTGCCTTTCTCTACTTTTAGAGGAAATTCTGAAGGATGTCTCGCATCTGGCCCTTTTCTGGTAGCAATTTCTTTTCCGTCAACAAAAAGAGTGTAAATATCAGATGCAAAAGCAGAAAATACCACGTCGCCAGAATAGCTGCTTTTAAAAATTCCTGAAATTATTGCCGATGTATTTTCTCTTCCTACACCTGGTGCTAACTGAGTTCCGCCAAAACTATTGTAATTAATTCCTGTTTTATTAACAGAAATATTTACTGGCTTTCCTTTGAATTCATTATTGTTAAAAAACTCCACTTTCATTCCTTTTTCGCCATTTTTTTGGCTCATAAAATTCTGATAAAGAGAAGTTTTGGAAGAAGGATCTGCTACTTCGCAACCTTTTTCGTAGATGATTTCGGCGTTTGAAAATTTAGTTTTAATTCCGTTTAAGATAGTGACAGTAGAAGAAGGTGTTCCGTTGTAATTTCCCAATTGCATCAATCCGTCATCAGCATTTGGGCCTACCACTGCAATTTTTTTAATATTTTTATTTAAAGGAAGAATATTCTTCTCATTTTTCATCAGCACTATTGATTTTTGTGCCATTTTTAGCGCTTGTTTTTTATGTTCATCAGAATCTACTACAGAATAAGGTATTTTATTCCAATGGACAGAAGATTTCGGGTCTAGCATACCTAGTTCTAACCACCCTTTCAATATTCTGCGCATCGAAATATCTAAGTCTTTTTCTGTAATTAATTCACTTGCAAGAGCTTTATTGAGATTATTATATGTATCTCCACATTCTAAATCTGTAGAATGTTTCAGAGCATCAGTGGCAGCACTTTTTTCGTCTGGATGCGTTCCGTGGTATTTTTCTTGATAAAAATCTGCCAAAGCCCAACAATCAGAAACCACCATTCCGTCATATTTCCATTTACCACGAAGTATGTCATTAAGCAAAGTATTATTAGCACAGCACGGTTGTCCTTCAAAAGCGTTATAAGCACACATTACCTCTCTTACATTTCCTTCTAAAACCAATGCTTTGAAGGCTGGAAGATAAGTTTCGTATAAATCTCTTTTAGAAATTTCTGCATTATAAGAATGTCTATTCCATTCTGGACCGCTGTGTACGGCAAAATGTTTGGCACAAGCGTGGGTTTTAAAATATTGTGGATCATTCCCTTGCAAACCTTTTACAGCTGCTACTCCTAGAACTGAGGTTAAATATGGGTCTTCACCATAAGTTTCTTGACCTCTTCCCCATCTTGGATCACGAAAAATATTGATATTAGGAGTCCAAAACGTGAGACCTTCATAGCGCCCAGTTTTATTGGCTTCATCAAAAGATTTATTGTATTTTGCTCTGGCTTCATCAGAAATCATTTCAAAAGTTTTGAGATGTTCTGGTGCATCCCAAGTTGCTGCCATCCCAATTGCCTGAGGAAAAACAGTAGCTGTTCCTGCTCTTGCTACCCCATGAAGCGCCTCATTCCACCATCCATAAGCAGGAATTTCTAAACGAGGTACTGCTTTGGAATTATCCATCATCATTCCTATTTTTTCATCAACCGTCAATAATCCGAGAAGATTTTCTATTCTCTGTTCGATTGGAATTTTAGGATCTTGGAAAGGATATTTATAATTCTGCGCAAGCGAAAAAGCACAAATTAAAATTAAAATTCCTGATAATAATTTTTTCATAAGCTCAATTTATTTTAAATCTTCTGAGAGGAAAAGCACAGCTATCAAATAAATGATAGCTATGCCTAGTTAATAACTTTTATGCAATAAATCAAAAAATCAAATTTTTATTTTTTGATAAATTTACTTTTTTCTAATTTTTGAGAGTTTCCTACCTCTATAAAATAAACACCTAGTGCTAATTTGGAAACATCAACTCTGTTTTTACCTGAAGAAAATTTACCAGTAAGTATTAAACTTCCTTTTGCATCAAAAATTCTATAATCTGCTCCATATCCTACGGTTACGAAAATTTCATCTTTAGCTGGATTTGGATATAACTGTATTTTTGAGCCAGAAACATCTTGTACAGCAAGTGTTTGAAATTCAATTGGTAACATTGAAGCTGAATACGAATTTTCTTCTGTGATATAAGCACTAAAAGGAGAAACTACTTCGTTTCCGCTTGTTATTTTATAAAATCCTGTAATACCACTTACATTTTTTAAAACATAAGCACCTGTATAAGCTTTAATTGAACTGTAATCTGCATTGAACTGATTAACTGTAATTGCTTTTGGAGTAGATACATTTCCTGAGCCTGTAAATGTAAAAGTACCATTTCCATTTATCAATATTGGTGTATTAGCTGGAATTTTTCCGTTTGTAATAGGTGTACAAGCTACTTTGGTAGCAGAAGGCAACATTGTATATGCTTCAATTCCACTTGGTATATCTGCCTCAAAAGGAAGAACAAGAACGGTGTAACCAGCAATTGTTTTGGTATAAGTAGCTGTAGTAGCTGTGAAATTAACTGGTGCATTAAAATCTCCGCCTTGATCGGATAATTCTAAACTGGCACAAGTACTACCAGAAACTACATTAGCATTTGGAGTAGAACTTGCTGAATTCATACGGAAACCAGAACCATTACTTACATAAAAAATACTGTTTTTGTTGAGTACTTTATCAATCCAATTTGCACTGGTATTGATATTGGTAGTATTGGTAAAATCTAATGTGGTATAATAACTGTTTTCATAAACATCCATTAGATTACTATCTCCATCAGAATAAACGCCTGCAAATTTCATCGCTTTTTCATTAGAAATACTGAAATAAACATCTCCAAAATTAAAGGTAAGAATTGAACTGTAATTACCATTTCTAAGTCCTAAAATCCCTTTGCAACCTGTAGTAAGTACCGCTCTAGAAATATCAAAAACCAAATCAAAATTAGTAGAACCAGATGATGGTAAATTTAGCGTTCCATAATTGTAAGATTTCACTACCCCTGCATTATCTACATAATAAAGAGTAGTATTAGAAGAAGTAGGTAAATTACTCGTAGTATAGCTGTTTACATGGAAAACTAATTTATTATAACGGTCATCTAAACTTAAATATCCGTTTGCTGCTGTAGTATTAGCACTGATTAATGGAGTTGGATTATATAAAGTAGCCGTTTTACCACTCAACTGATAAGTCGTTCCAAATGCAGTATTTGTGGTTGTTTGCGATTCTATTTTATTATAATTTATATCTTGACCAGTCATATTAGAAACCTCTCTCGTTTTACTTTTATCAAAAACATAGGTAATTACACTATATGGTGCAATCTGGATAGTTGGGCGAAATGTTTCCGTAAAACTAAGGCTAGAAGAGCTCATATTAGTAGTCTCATTAGTCAAAATCTTCTGAGCCGAAGTAGTATAAAAAG
>DDFD01000044.1 GCA_002337005.1 Flavobacteriales bacterium UBA1937
AAAAAAATAATATAAATCGTTCAACAATTTAAACATTAATACAATGTCAGATTTAAAAAATTTAGCTGAAACGCTAGTAAACTTAACTGTAAAAGACGTAAACGAACTTGCTGCTATCCTTAAGGATGAGTACGGAATTGAGCCTGCTGCTGCTGCTGTAGTTGTAGCTGCTGGTGGAGCTGCTGATGCTGCTGAAGAAAAAACTGAATTCGACGTAATCCTTAAAGCTGCTGGTGCTTCTAAATTAGCTATCGTTAAATTAGTAAAAGATTTAACTGGTGCTGGTCTTAAAGAAGCTAAAGATATGGTAGATGGTGCTCCAACTGCTATTAAAGAAGGTGCTTCTAAAGACGAAGCTGAAGCTCTTAAGAAACAATTAGAAGAAGCTGGTGCAGAAGTAGAATTAAAATAATCTATTTACACCAAATAAGACTTAGACCTTCCCAATTATGGGTAGGTCTATGTCTATTTTAAGAGTTAAATTTTTCAAAACATTTAACTTGTTGATTTTCAGTAATTTGAAAATTTAAAATTCAAGAAAAAAAATATTTTGCATTACGCTGTGAAAAGATATACCAGCGTTGCAGTTAGTTAAGAGCCAAGAATAAAGAAAAAAGAGCCAAGACTCAGTCTTTTATCTTTTATCTTTCCTCTTTTTTCTTACTGATATTTTTTAAAATAAAGTAAAATATTTTTTAACCCAACTTTTCTTACCATTTTATGAGTAAATCAAAAGCTATCACAAGCACTCAGGAAAATCAAAGAATTAACTTTTCTTCTGCGAAAGGTAATGTTGTAACTCCAGATTTCTTAGATATCCAGTTACAATCTTTCAAAGAGTTTTTTCAGTTAGATACTCTTCCTGAGGACAGATTGAACGAAGGTCTTTACAAGACTTTCCAAGAAAATTTTCCTATCACAGACTCTAGAAACCAATTCGTTTTAGAATTTCTAGATTATTTGGTAGATTCTCCTCGTTATTCTATTGACGAATGCGTGGAAAGAGGATTGACGTATTCAGTTCCTCTAAAAGCAAGACTTAAATTATACTGTACAGACCCGGAACACGAAGATTTCCAAACGGTTATTCAAGATGTATATTTAGGTCCAGTTCCTTATATGACACCTTCTGGTTCTTTCATCATCAATGGTGCAGAACGTGTAATTGTAACACAGTTACACAGATCTCCAGGTGTTTTCTTCGGGCAAACTTATCACGCCAATGGAACTAAACTGTACTATTCAAGAATTATCCCTTTTAAAGGATCTTGGATGGAATTTACTACGGATATCAATAACGTAATGTATGCGTATATTGACCGTAAAAAGAAATTACCACTTACTACTTTGCTTAGAGCAATCGGTTATGAATCTGATAAAGAAATTCTTCAGATTTTTGACTTAGCAGAAGAAGTAAAAGTATCTAAAGCGAATCTTAAAAAAGTTCAAGGGAGAACTTTAGCAGCTAGAGTATTGAATACTTGGTTCGAAGATTTCGTAGACGAAGATACAGGTGAGGTAGTTTCTATCGAAAGAAATGAAATTATTCTTGATAGAGAAACGATTCTTGAAAAAGAACATCTTGACCTTATTCTTGATGCTGGTGTTAAGTCTATCTTAATCCACAACGAGAATAGTGGTGAGTTTTCTATCATTCAAAATACACTACAAAAAGACCCTACCAACTCAGAAAAAGAAGCGGTAGAGTACATTTATCGTCAGTTACGTAATGCAGATCCACCAGATGAAGAAACTGCAAGAGGAATCATTGAAAAATTATTCTTCTCTGAGCAAAGATATTCTCTTGGTGAAGTAGGACGTTACAGATTGAACAAAAAATTAGGACTTAATATCCCTACGACTACTGAAGTTCTTACCAAAGAAGATATTATCTCTATCGTAAGACACTTAATAGAGCTTGCAAACTCTAAAACTGAAGTAGATGATATTGACCACTTATCAAACAGAAGAATTAAAACTGTTGGTGAGCAATTAGCAGGGCAATTTGGTGTAGGTCTTTCTAGAATTGCAAGAACAATTAAAGAAAGAATGAACGTAAGAGATAACGAAATCTTTACGCCACTAGATTTAGTAAATGCTAAAACATTAACATCAGTAATCAACTCATTCTTTGGTACGAACCAGCTTTCTCAGTTTATGGACCAAACCAATCCATTGTCTGAAATCACTCACAAGAGAAGACTTTCAGCTTTAGGACCTGGTGGTTTATCAAGAGAAAGAGCAGGTTTCGAGGTGCGAGACGTTCACCATACTCACTACGGAAGAATTTGCCCGATTGAAACTCCAGAAGGACCAAACATCGGTTTGATTTCTTCACTAGGTTGTTATGCTAAAATCAATACTTTAGGTTTCATAGAAACACCTTATAGAAAAGTAGAAAATGGTAAAGTAGATTTCTCTGCAGCTCCAATTTTCTTAAATGCTGAAGATGAAGAAGGTAAAGTAATTGCACAGGCAAACGTAGATTTAGCAGAAGATGGTACATTTAATACAGAGAGAGTTATTGCTCGTTTAGATGGAGACTATCCTGTAGTAACTCCTACAGAAGTAGAATTATTAGATATTGCACCTAACCAGATTGCTGGTATTTCTGCATCTTTAATTCCATTCTTAGAGCATGATGATGCGAACCGTGCATTGATGGGATCAAACATGATGCGTCAGGCTGTTCCGTTATTAAAACCTGAAGCTCCTGTAGTAGGTACAGGTCTTGAAAAACAAGTAGCCGCAGATTCTAGAATTCTAATTAATGCAGACGGAAATGGAGTAGTAGAATATGTAGATGCTGATAGAATTGTAATTAAATACGAAAGAAGTGAAGACGAAGACCTAGTAAGTTTCGAATCTGCTACTAAAACGTATAATCTTACTAAATTTAGAAAAACCAACCAATCTACAACCATTACTCTTAGACCAAACGTAAGAGTAGGCGATTCTGTAGTAAAAGGACAAGTGCTTTGTGATGGTTATGCTACCGAAAAAGGAGAATTAGCTTTGGGTAGAAACCTTACCGTAGCATTCATGCCTTGGAAAGGGTATAACTTCGAGGATGCAATTGTAATCAATGAAAAAGTAGTAAGAGAAGACTGGTTTACTTCTATTCACGTAGATGAATATTCTCTTGAAGTAAGAGATACCAAACTAGGTATGGAAGAATTGACTGCAGATATTCCTAACGTTTCTGAAGAGGCTACCAAAGACCTTGATGAAAATGGTATGATTAGAATTGGTGCAGAAGTGAAACCTGGTGATATCTTAATTGGTAAAATCACTCCAAAAGGTGAATCTGATCCTACTCCGGAAGAAAAACTTCTTAGAGCAATTTTTGGTGACAAAGCTGGTGATGTAAAAGATGCTTCTTTGAAAGCAGATTCTTCACTAAGAGGTGTAGTTATCAATAAAAAATTATTCTCAAGAAATATCAAAGACAAGAAAAAAAGAACTGAAGAGAAGCTTAAACTTGAAGAAATCGAAAACAGATACAAAGCTCAGTTCGATGAATTAAGAAATACCCTTCTTGAAAAACTAAATACTCTTGTTAATGGTAAAACTTCTCAAGGTGTTAATAATGATTTAGAAGAAGAAATCATTCCAAAAGGAGCTAAGTTTACGCTGAAACTTCTTCAATCTGTAGAAGATTACGTAAACGTAAGTGGTTCTGATTGGACGGTAGATGCTGATAAAAATGAATTAATCAAACAATTAATTCACAATTATAAAATTAAATATAATGATATTCAAGGAGTTAAAAACCGTGAGAAATATGCAATTTCTATCGGAGATGAGCTACCAGCAGGTATCATTAAACTAGCTAAAGTTTACATCGCTAAAAAACGTAAATTAAACGTAGGTGATAAAATGGCAGGTCGTCACGGTAACAAAGGTATCGTGTCTAGAATCGTAAGAGAAGAAGATATGCCATTCTTAGAAGACGGAACTCCAGTAGATATCGTATTGAATCCACTAGGTGTACCTTCTCGTATGAACATTGGACAGATTTACGAAACCGTTTTAGGATGGGCTGGTAAAAAATTAGGATTAAAATTTGCTACCCCAATCTTTGATGGAGCAAGTTTAGACCAAATTTCTGAATATACAGACAAAGCTGGTTTACCAATCTACGGAAGCACTTATCTATATGATGGTGGTACTGGTGAGAGATTTGCTCAGCCAGCAACAGTAGGGGTAATTTATATGTTGAAACTTGGTCACATGGTAGATGATAAAATGCACGCACGTTCTATTGGTCCATATTCATTAATTACTCAGCAACCTCTTGGTGGTAAAGCACAATTTGGTGGTCAGAGATTCGGAGAGATGGAGGTTTGGGCTCTAGAAGCATTCGGTGCATCTAATATCTTGAGAGAAATCTTAACCGTGAAATCAGACGACGTAATCGGTAGAGCGAAGACGTATGAAGCAATCGCAAAAGGGGAGGCAATGCCAGAACCTGGTATTCCAGAATCTTTCAACGTATTGTTACACGAATTACAAGGTCTAGGTCTTGATATAAGACTAGAAGAGTAATTTTAAATTTTAAATTATAAATTTTGGATGAAAATTTTGATTAAAATAATGAAGGAGTTAGTAGTAAATGATATTAATCTAAAATCTAAAATCTAAAATCTAAAATCTATAAAAATTATGTCAAAAAATAAATCAAGTAGATTTAATAAAATCACCATCGGTTTAGCTTCGCCAGAGATTATTCTTCAAGAATCTAAAGGAGAAGTTTTAAAACCTGAAACGATTAATTATAGAACTCACAAACCAGAAAGAGACGGTTTGTTCTGCGAGAAAATCTTCGGTCCTGTGAAGGATTACGAATGTGCTTGTGGTAAATATAAGAGAATTCGTTACAAAGGTATCGTTTGCGACCGTTGTGGTGTAGAAGTTACGGAGAAAAAAGTACGTAGAGAGAGAATTGGGCATATCAATTTGGTAGTTCCTGTTGCTCATATCTGGTATTTCCGTTCACTTCCAAACAAAATTGGTTATCTATTAGGATTACCTTCCAAAAAATTAGATATGATTATTTACTACGAAAGATACGTAGTAATTCAACAAGGTATTGCTAAAAAAGCAGACGGTTCTGATTTTGATGAGATGGAATTCCTTACAGAAGAAGAATATCTAGATATCCTAGAAACTCTTCCTATTGAAAACCAATATTTAGATGATTCTGACCCAAATAAGTTTGTTGCTAAAATGGGGGCTGAAGCGGTAGAAGAATTGTTAAAAAGAATTGACCTAGATTCACTTTCTTTTAACCTTCGTCACAAAGCACACAACGAATCTTCTAAACAAAGAAGAACTGAAGCTTTAAAAAGATTAAACGTAGTAGAAGCGCTTAGAGGTGCTAATACCAGAATGATCAATAAGCCAGAATGGATGATTATGCGTGTTCTTCCTGTAATACCACCAGAACTAAGACCATTAGTTCCACTAGATGGAGGTAGATTCGCAACATCAGACCTTAATGATTTATATAGAAGAGTAATCATTAGAAACAACCGTCTAAAGAGACTTCTTGAGATTAAAGCTCCTGAAGTAATCCTTAGAAATGAGAAGCGTATGCTTCAGGAAGCGGTAGATTCTTTATTTGATAATACTAGAAAATCTTCTGCTGTAAAATCAGAATCTAACAGACCATTGAAATCACTTTCAGATTCATTGAAAGGGAAACAAGGTAGATTCCGTCAAAACTTATTAGGAAAAAGGGTAGATTACTCTGCACGTTCGGTAATTGTTGTAGGGCCAAATCTTCAACTTCACGAGTGTGGTATCCCGAAAGATATGGCTGCAGAATTGTACAAACCGTTTATCATTAGAAAACTAATTGAAAGAGGTATTGTAAAAACAGTAAAATCTGCAAAAAGAATTATCGATAGAAAAGAACCTGTAGTATATGATATTCTAGAAAACGTGATGAAAGGTCACCCTGTTCTCTTGAACAGAGCACCTACGCTTCACAGATTGGGTATTCAAGCGTTCCAGCCTAAAATGATTGAAGGTAAAGCAATCCAACTTCACCCATTGGTAACAACGGCTTTCAATGCCGATTTCGATGGTGACCAGATGGCGGTACACTTACCACTAGGGCCAGAAGCAATTCTAGAAGCTCAATTATTAATGCTTGGTTCTCAGAATATCTTGAACCCTGCAAACGGTTCTCCTATTACTGTACCTTCTCAAGACATGGTTCTTGGTCTTTATTTTATGACCAAAGAATTAAGCTCTACTGAAGATATGAAAGTGAAAGGAGAAGGTTTAGTATTCTATTCTCCAGAAGAAACAGAAATTGCATATTCTGAAGGTAAAGTTTCTCTTAATGCAAAAGTAAAATGTAGATTGCCTTTTAAAAATGAAGATGGAGAAATTGTAACTAAGCTTCAAGATGCTACTGTAGGTAGAATTTTGTTTAATCAAATTGTACCTAAACAAGTAGGATTTATTAATGAACTATTGACTAAAAAATCATTAAGAAACGTAATTGGTAAAATCTTAGCAGATACAGATTTCCCGACTACGGTAAAATTCCTTGATGATATGAAAAACTTAGGTTATATGAACGCCTTCAAAGGAGGTCTTTCATTTAGTTTGAGTGATATCGTAGTTCCTGTAGAGAAAAAGAAAATGATTGCTCAAGCTGTAGAAACCGTAGATGAAATCAAAGGAAACTACAACATGGGTCTTATCACAGATACAGAACGTTATAACCAAGTAATTGACGTTTGGACGAATACCAACGCTGGTCTTACAGAAATGATTATGAGCAGAATGAAAACCGATAAAGGTGGTTTCAACTCTGTTTATATGATGCTAGATTCTGGTGCAAGGGGTTCTAAAGAACAGATCCGTCAGTTATCTGGGATGAGAGGTTTGATGGCAAAACCACAAAAAGCTGGTGCTGTAGGTGCAGAAATTATCGAAAACCCAATTGTAGCAAACTTTAAAGAAGGTTTATCTATTTTGGAATACTTTATCTCTACTCACGGTGCTCGTAAAGGTCTTGCAGATACCGCTCTTAAAACGGCGGATGCTGGTTACTTAACAAGAAGATTGGTAGATGTAGCACAAGACGTTATCATTACAGAAGATGATTGTGGTACATTAAGAGGTACAGAAGTTTCGGCTCTTAAGAAAAATGACGAAATCGTAGAAAAGCTATCTGAAAGAATTTTAGGTAGAGTTTCTCTTCACAATATTTATGATCCTGAAAATGACGAAATTTTAGTTAATGCAGATGAAATCATCAACGAAGAATTAGCTAGAAAAATAGAAACAGCAGGTATAGAAATTGTAGAAGTACGTTCACCATTAACTTGTGAAGCTAAAAAAGGTATCTGTGCTAAATGTTATGGTAGAAACCTAGCTACTGGTAAACCAATTCACATGGGTGAAGCAGTAGGTGTAATTGCAGCACAATCTATTGGTGAACCAGGTACACAGTTAACGCTGAGAACCTTCCACCAAGGGGGTACTGCAGGTAACGTTTCAGAAAATCCTACAATTGTAGCGAAAAGAGACGGTATCGTAGAAATGGATGAATTAAGAACCATTATCTCTGAAGACGAAAACGGTAATGAAGCAGATATTGTAATTTCTCGTTCTACAGAATTCCGTTTAGTAGCAGATAATGCTGCTAGAACACCATTAATGGTTGCAAACGTACCTTACGGTTCTTCACTATCTGTGAAGCCAGGCGATAAAGTGAAAAAAGGAGACCTTATTGCAAAATGGGATCCATATAACGCTGTTATCATCGCTGAAACAGCTGGTAAAGTAGAATACGAAGACATCATTCAAGGTATTTCTTTCCAATTAGAAATTGACGAACAAACTGGTTTTGAAGAAAAAGTAATCTCAGAATCTAGAAATAAGAAAGCAATTCCTACCTTAAAAGTAGTAGATTCTAAAGGTGTAGAGCAAAAAGCTTACAACTTACCAGTAGGAGCTCACTTAATGGTAAATGATGGCGAAAAAATTAAGGCTGGTAAAGTCTTAATTAAAATCCCAAGAAAATCTGCAAAAGCAGGGGATATTACCGGAGGTCTTCCGAGAGTTACCGAATTATTCGAAGCTAGAAATCCTTCTAACCCTGCAGTTGTTACAGAAATAGATGGTGTAGTTTCTTATGGTAAAATTAAGAGAGGTAACCGTGAGTTGGTAGTAGAATCTAAAACAGGTGAGGTTAAGAAATATTTAGTAAAACTTTCTAACCAAATCTTAGTTCAGGAAAATGACTTCGTGAGAGCTGGTTCGCCACTTTCTGATGGTTCTGTAACTCCTGATGATATTCTTAAAATCAAAGGGCCTACTGCAGTTCAAGAATACTTAGTAAACGAAATTCAAGAAGTTTACCGTTTACAAGGGGTGAAGATTGATGATAAACATTTCGAAATCATCGTAAGACAGATGATGACAAAAGTAGAAATTGTAGATGGTGGTGATACCCAATTCTTAGAAGGAAGCTTAGAACATAAATACGACTTCTTAGAAGAAAACAACAGAGTTTTTGGATTAAAAGTAGTAGTTGAACCAGGTGATTCTAAAATCTTCAAAGCAGGTCAAATGATCACTGCTAGAGAATTGAGAGACGAAAATTCTAAGTTGAAGAGAGAAGACCTTCAGTTAGTAGAAGTTCGTGAAGCACTTACTGCTACAGCTACTCCAGTATTACAAGGTATTACAAGAGCAGCATTACAAACCAAGTCATTTATGTCTGCGGCATCTTTCCAAGAAACTACAAAAGTTCTCAACGAAGCAGCAGTGTCTGGTAAAGTAGATGAACTTAATGGTCTTAAAGAAAATGTAATTGTAGGTCATAGAATTCCTGCAGGTACAGGTCTTAAAGTTTACCAAAATGTAATTGTAGGTTCTAACAAAGAATTCGAAGAATTAAATTAAAAAATATAGGTTTAAAGAATGATTTTTGTTCTTTAAACCTTATTTTTGTAAAAGAATAAATTAATATTTAACAAATAAATTTTATAACAATGGATAATAACCAAAACCAAGATCAAAACATCAATATCCAATTAAACGAAATGGTAGCTGCTGGTGCATATTGCAATTTAGCGTTAGTAAACCACTCTCCATCAGAATTCGTATTAGATTTTATCCAATTAATGCCAGGTGTACAACAAGCTCACGTAAGAAGTAGAGTAATCCTAGCACCACTACATGCTAAAAGAGTTCTAGCAGCATTAGAGCAAAATATCCAAAACTACGAAGCTCAATTCGGAGAAATCCAAGAAGTTGAACCTTTCGTATTAGGAGGAGGAAACGCACAAGCTTAATATTTTTTATATTAATTATATCGCCCTAATTTGAAAAAAAATTAGGGCATTTTTTTATTTATTTTTATTATATTCGAAAAAAAATATACATGAGAAAAAATTATTTTTTGAGTTTATTATTCTTAACATTCTTCGGAGTTTTAAGCGCTCAGACATTAAAAGAAAAGAGAGAAATTTTGCAAAACCATATAAAAAACATTGGAGATAATGCAAAAAAGGCGAAAAAAGATGGGCAGGTTCCACCAAAAGAATATAATATTCGTGACCTTAAAAATACAATTGATCCTATTACTGGTGAGAATAAATTTTATACACTTTCAAAAGTTAGAAATGAAATAAAAGATGGGAAATTTTCTCCCAAAACTCCTATTTCTCTTCTTCCAGAAGTCAATATTTCGGGTAGAGGTACTTCGGTTAATAATACGCCATGGCAAGAAAGAGGGCCTTATAGTGTAGGAGGTAGAACTAGAGCAATACTTTTTGATCCTAATGATGCAACAGGAAAGAGAGTTTTTGCAGGTGGCGTTTCAGGTGGGCTTTGGGTAAATAATGATATTACCAATGCCTCATCAGAATGGTCTCCAATTAATGACTTTTGGGCAAATTTATCAGTGGTTTGCATAGCATCTGATCCTAACAATTCTCAAATTATGTATGTAGGTACTGGAGAATCTTCTACACAAGATAATGTAGGTGCAGGTATATGGAAGACGACTAATGGTGGTAGTACTTGGACTCAAATTTTCTCTTCATCTAATACATACAATAATCAAGGAATTAGAAATGGATATTTTTATATAAATGATATTAAAGTACGTAATAATGGTGGCGTTTCTGAAGTATATGCAGGCGTAAGCGGAGGTTATAATGAAGGATTTCACGGATTATATCAATCAGGTTTATATAAATCGATAGATGCTGGTGCAACTTTTACAAAAGTTGGAGGTAATCTAATTGCCCATACTGGTGCAAATATTGGGTATAATATTCAACAAATTGAAATAGGTTCAGACAATTCGGTTTGGGTATCTACAAGAGGATCTTTATTTGGTTCGTCATTACCAACAGGAGGGCGTATTTTTAGATCTACTGATGGTGTAAATTTCACAAGTGTTTATAATGCTAGTTTACAGGGATCTAGAGTTCAAATAGCTCTTTCTAAAACAAACCCAGCAATTGCTTATGGTTTATTGCAAGGAAGTGGCACTACAGAACCAGTAAGAATTATTAAAACTACGAATACAGGTACTTCTTGGTCTGCAAGTAATGTAGTAAATTCTGGAGTTACACTCCCAAAAGATAAAGATACAGGTATCCCTGCTAATGATTTTACAAGAGGGCAAAGTTTCTATGATTTGGTAATAGTAACTGATCCTGCAAGTGATGCAATTGTATATGTGGGAGGAATAGATTTATTTAGAAGTTCAGATTCTGCAGCTACTTGGACTCAAGTTTCTAAATGGTCTAATAATAATCAATTAGCAACTTTATCAGTTCCTTTGATTCACGCAGATCAGCATGCAATAGTTTTTAATCCTAAAAATGTAAGTCAAATGGTCTTTGGAAATGATGGTGGAATTTATTTTTGTGCAAATAAAACTAATATAGCAACTGCCTCAGGTGCCTCTGTAAGAAATAATAGATATAATGTTACTCAGTTTTATGATGCAAAAATGAATCCTCTAGCTAGCACCAGCACTGAAGAAATTTTAGCGGGAGCTCAAGATAATGGTACAAGAAGATTTATTGGCGCTCCTTTAGCTAATAATCTTTATTCAGACTCATATTATGATGGCGGAGACGGAGCTTTTGTAGATTTTGATAACGCCAATGTTTACAAAATTAATAGTTATGTTTATAATAATCATTACTTATATCATGCTCCAAGCAATAATTATTATGACTTAATAGATGCACCAAATAATGATTTAGGGCATTTTATAAATGAAGCAGCACTAGACAGAAACTTAGATATTTTTTATTCTTATGGTGATAAAAATGCAACTACTGGAACTATAGTTTTAAATCAAGTTTCAGGTTTATCTAGTAATCCATTAGTATTGGTAAAATCTCAAATAACGCTAGGGGATTTCCTTAATGAAGATGTTACTAAATTATCAGTATCTCCTTTCCAAACTGCCAGCACTACACTTATGGTAGGTTTTGACAATGGTAGATTATTTAAGTTAACTAATGCAAATACCGCAAGCCCTGTAATTACTGAGCTTACAGTACCATTTGCAGGGGCTATTTCTGACATAGAATATGGAACAAATGACAATGAAATCATTGTTACTATTTCTAATTATAATACCGAAAGTGTATTTTATACTAGCGACGGAGGCATTAATTGGTCTTCTAAAGAAGCTAATTTGCCAGATATGCCAATAAGATCAGCACTTATGAATCCAGATAATAAGAACGAAGTAATTGTAGGTACGGAATTAGGAATTTGGGGTACTACAAATTTCTTAAGTGCAACTCCTACTTGGGCTCAATATTCTAATGGAATAGGGAATGTAAGAATTACAAATTTAGATTACAGACCATCTACTAAAACCGTTTTGGCTGCTACATATGGTAGAGGAATTTATACCACTACCAACACCACTACTGATCTAGCAGTCTCTGATAATGTGGTAGCAGAGATTAGTAGAATATATCCTAATCCTACCAGAGGAGAGTTTTATCTAAAGATGAACGCGTCTAAATATAAAAATGTAACGGTAACAGTTTTTGATGCATCAGGAAAGTTAGTGTTCAAAAAAGAAGGAGTAAATGCAGATGAAGCCATTTCTAATAATTTGCCAAAAGGACATTATGTGGTAAAAGTTGAAAAAAATGGAGAGCATGTATTTAGCTCAAAACTATTAGTAAGATAATTATAATCTTAAAAAATAATATCAAAACGCCCATTTTAATAAAATTATTTTGTGGGCGTTTTTTTTTAACTCAAATATTTCAACCAATGAAAAAAATAGTACTTTTCTTATTGATGTCAGTTTTATTTTCTTTTAAGAGCATCAATTGTAAAAGGGATTTCGAAGTTCTAGACGCTAAATATTACAATTGGTTTGGAGGTGTAAAAGATGTAAAGGGCAAAGTTTTTATAATCACACTCAACAAAAAGACGTCTCAGAATATAGTAATTAAAAGCTTTATAGTTAATAACAAAAAATTTGATACAGAACAAAATATTCAGAATAATACTTGGCAAGTTATCTCTAGAATTACAGAGGAAAAAAATGATGAGACAAGCATCAAAAATCCTATTGAAAAGAATATTTTCTTCATAGAATATTACAATACAGAATCTAAAAAAACTAAAAAGCTCAAAATAAAAAATTTCAAATACCAATTAAGAATTAAAAATGAAGAAAAAAATTCTTGATTGAATTTCTTGACATAAAATAATTTTTTATCAAGCTCGTATTTATGGTATAATATGGTATAATAAAGGGGGTGTTTTATTTTTTTTATTAAAATTTCATATTTATTAATCGTAATTGCAATATTTTTTCTATTTTAGTGCAATAAATGTATTCTTTTATTGTAAATATTGTATTTTTTTGTTTTCTTGTTATTCTTGCAATTGGCTGTAATTCTCAGAATATAGAAAATAATTACTCAAATAATTATATTGGGGAAGAATATTCTAGTTATCAAAAAATGCAAGATCCTACTAAAAAATTTACATTGAATTATAAAATAGAGGAACAAAAAAATAGTCCAGTAAAGTTGATTTATTTTATTGTGATAAGAAATTCTGACAAAAAGATTATTAAAAAAGATACAATTACAGGTGAAGAAATACATTGGAAGGATAGCTTTACACTCTCTGTTACACCATACAAAGAATTAGAAAAGCTACAAACTTTAGAAGAGGAGCCTGCTGTAAATGAAATTTTGATAAAATTATAATCATTAAATAACTAACCAAAAAATTACTATATGAGAAAAAACTACCTACGGAATTTACTTTTTTTATTAGTCTCGCTTTTTATCATTAATGCTTGTCAGCACTTTAATGAGTCAAAAAAAGTTGTGATTAATAAAGATAGCAATACTTCAAAAACAGTAAATTCTACAAAAGAGACGGATGAAAAATTAATTGTAAAAGAAAAGTCTATTACAAAAGCTTCTACTGAAAATTTTATTACTAAAACTAACGAGAATACTAGTTTAGAAAGCCAAGTTTTCCAAAATTTTGGAGATAGTGAATCTCAAAATAAATTAAGAAGCGAATTGTTAAAATCAATTTCTAAGGATGGTGATTTTGCTTTAAGCCATAGAAAAACTAAAGCTGAAAGAGTAAAAAAATTCGGAGCAGAAAAAAGCGGTATTGAAGAGATGGCAGAGTATAGAAGAAATATTACAATGCCAATAGGAACAGATAAAATGCTTTATGAAGAAGGATATTTAATGAAAGAATATCAGAAAGCTTTAAAAAGTCCAATTCTTGCTAGAGCAAAAAATTCTAGATTTAAATCTGCTACAGCTTATTCTGTGAATAATGTTATTTGGAAAGAAAGAGGACCAAATAATATACCTGGAAGAGATAGAGTAACTAAAATTTCACCTACAAATCCTGATAAATGGTACGTAGGAACTGCGGGTGGCGGTGTTTGGATTACAGAAAATGCTGGTACTAGCTGGAGAAATACCACAGATTATACAGTGCCAAGTTTAGCAACTTCTACTCTTGGGATTTCTTCATCTGATCCTAATGTAATATATGCAGGATCTGGTGAGCCATATGGAAATTTAGACGCACTTACAGGTGTAGGGGTTATAAAATCTACAGATGCAGGAGAAACTTGGACTTATTTAAGCAATACAGCTTCATTTGGGAGTGTAGGTAGAGTATTAGTAAATCCTACAAATAGCAATCACGTAATTATAGGAACTACTAGCGGAATCTATGTTTCTACTAATGGAGGTACCTCTTGGTCGCAAACTCTTACAGGAACTGGTACTACAACTAATACACAAGATATTGTTTCTACCAATGATTTTTCTGCTATTTATGCCGCAGTAAATACTTATGGTGTTATGAAATCTGTTGATGGTGGTAGCACATGGACAAGAGTATTTGATGCGCCTGGTAAAGCTAAGTCTATTAAAAGAATAGAATTAAGCGTAGCACCTACTGATAATAATAGAATTTTCTTAAGCACAGAAGCAGGTACCACTGTAGCTTTTTATATATCAGATGATGCAGGAGCTACTTTTACAGAATTAACCTATGCTACTAGTGATAGCAAAGAGATTTTAAGTACACAAGGTTGGTATGACAATATGGTTACCACCAATCCTTTGAATAAAAATATAGTATATGTAGGAGGAGTATATCTTGCAAAACTTACCATAGATACATCTGCAAATACCTATTCTGTTTTACAAATAGCAAGTGGTTATGATACTACTAAGCTTAATGATCATGTGCATCCTGATCAGCATGGCTTGGTTTGCCAAATTGATCCAAGCAATCCTGCACAATTTAGAATGATTTTAACCAATGATGGAGGGGTTTACTATACAGCATATAAATCTAATCCTGGAGAAACAGAAGGAGATTGGATAGGTCCAGTAACAGGTCTTAATACAACACAATTTTATGGTGCAGATAAGAAAAAAAATGAAGACTCTTATATAGCAGGTGCTCAAGATAATGGTTCATCAGCTACTATTACAAGCCCATCAGGGGCAAATTCTAACTATAAAGCACTTTTTGGTGGAGATGGCTTCGAAGTTTTATGGAATTATAATAATCCTAATAAACTTCTTTTTGGCTCTCAATATAACAATTTTATCACTTCCTTAACAGGAATTAATGGAACGCTGTATTATGCTAGAAATGCAGATTATGGTTCTGTAAAATCACCATTTTATTCCAAAATGGCTAATGCAAATAATAATCCTGATGCTGTATTTACTGTATCAACAACAGGAGTTTGGAGAAGTGCTAATTTTGGTGCATCTTGGTCTGTTGCAACTTTTAATACTACTACCAATGGAACTTGGTTAGGAAATGCGTCATATGCTACTGTAAAGGTTTCTGTGGCTAATCCTAATGTTGTTTGGGCTGTATCAGCAGTTTCTGGCGGTGTTGGTACTACTTACAAAGTAAATGTGTCGAAAGATAATGGTTTAACTTTTGCAAAAACGACCAATACTAGTTTTCCTACTACAGGAAACTATTATGCTTCTGGACTTTCTGCTTCTAGTGTAAATGATGCTAGTGCCTATGTTTTGTTTAGTGCTACTAACCAACCAAAAGTAGTTAAAACAACTGATTTTGGTGCTACTTGGACAGATATTTCCGGATTTAATGGTACTAATTCTACTTCTCTCAGAGGATTTCCAAACGTATCGGTACACAGTTTATTAGAAATGCCGTTTGATACGAATGTACTTTGGGCAGGAACTGATATTGGTATTTTTGAGACGGTAGATGGTGGTAACAATTGGTATTTACTTACAGGAATTCCTCCAGTATCTATTTGGAGCATGAAAATTGTAGATAATCAGGTGGTGCTTGCTACTCATGGTAGAGGTGTGTGGACTGCCGAAATACCTGAGCTTAATACTTATGTATTACCAGAATATGTAAGCCCTCCAACAATTAAATCTGCAAAACAAGCAGCTATTCATAGTAATAAAATCCAAGCAGTATTTAACTATACAAGTACTAAAATTACTTCTTTGAAAGTATATGAAGATAATGTTTTGGTTACTACCATTCCTTCTACATCTGCTAATACGGATTATACATATACTTCTGCATCTGATTTGACAGAAGGAATACATACAATTGCTGTTTTAGGTGTATATAACGAAGGAGGGATAGACAAGGAAACTCTTAAATCTAATGCGTCTGTAGAAATAATTAATTTTAATGCTGGTGCAGCAAATGTTAATTTACCTACTATAGCCTCTACAGATGTTTATATTGGAGCTAACGGAAAGTTTGTTGTGAATAATGTGTCTAGTAAATTTACTTATAATGTATTAAATAATTCGGGGCATCCTTACGCAAATGCAACTACCTATCAAGCCTATTTAAGAACACCTATAATTGTAGGAGGAACCTCTAAAATGCTTATGTCTCATATGGCACTTACAGAAAAAGATTATGATTTTGCTGTAGTAGAAGCCACTAAAGACTTTGTAACTTGGACTCCGGTTGCTGTTTATGATGAAGGAGCTTATACAGAATGGATGAACGTAGCTGCTACTAGTGTAAATGAAACTTTATTCAAAAATAGCTCACTGAATTTATCTAGCATCTTTAATGCAGGTGATGAAGTAGTCGTGAGATTAAGATTAACTACAGATACTGCTGATACTCGCTACGGATGGATTATTAAATCAGTAGTTCCAGATACTACACTTTCTGTTGCAGATGTAGAGAATAAAGATAGAGTACTACTTGTTCCTAATCCTGTTAAAGATTCTACCTCTTTATTAGTGCCTAATAACAAAGGGAAATTAGATATTTATATCTATGATGCATCAGGAAAGCTAGTTACTTCTTTCAAAAATTCATCAGGAACTAAAGTAGATTTAGATGTAAATAATTTACCTAAAGGATTGTACTTAGTACTAGTAAAAGGAAATGATTTTAATAAATCTCTTAAACTAGTAAAAGAATAAATTTTAAATATTATTTTTGCAAAAAAAAGAGAGTTGAAACATACTCTCTTTTTATTTTAATAAGCTTTGAAAATAAAATATTTCTTTTTTAGTATTGTGGCATCGGTAATGTTTCTATTTGCATTACCCCTTATTCATCATGCAAAAAAAGAAATCAGAAAAGAAGTAAAATATAAAATTCTAAAAAGAAGATTTAATGAATCTGAGCTCATCAAATTTTCTGCCATAGAGCTTAAAAATGCAGACTGGGAAGATGCAGAAGAGTTTTTTTATGAGGGAAGTATGTATGATGTAGTAAAAACAGAAATTGATGAGAATGGTTTGCAATACCATTACTGTTTAAAAGACCATAAAGAAAACTACATTCACCCCCTTAAAAAAATTGCAGATTTATTTAAGAAAAAAAATCTAAAATTAGCCTTTAATGCTCATCAAGAAAATAATTTTTCTCATCAACAATATACTTTATATCACCTCAAAGAATATATAGATATAGTACATTATTTTCAGCCTGATAAAGCAAAAGTTTATCCTTTAGAATTAATGAATTATCAAAATTTTTATTCTCCTTTATTTAAACCGCCTAAAAATTTTTGTTGAAAAAAACTTTTAATCAAGAGAAAGTAATAATTAACAATAAATTTTATGAAAAAAATTATATTAGGTGTTGCTATGTTAGCAGCGCAATTGTCTTTTGCGCAAGAAAATAAGCAAGATAAAACAATAGACGAAGTTACCATACTTGGTAGAAAAAAAATAAAACAAGAACGTAAAGAATTCACCAGACACGCACAATCTACAGAAACGTTATCAGAAGAAGAATTAAATAGAAATAATTCTGCCATGATAGACCAAACATTGAGCACAATGGCTGGAGTACAAGTAGATAAAAGAACCAATTTTGGTGGGCAAAGAGTAGTAGTTCGTGGTTATGGTAATGACCAAAAATTTAACAATTGGGGAACTAAATTTTATCTAAATGGTGTTCCTCTTACTCAAGCTGATGGTGTAACTGTTTTAGAAGATTTAGATTTTTCTTTGGTTAATAACATAGAGGTTGTAAAAGGGCCTGCTTCTACGCTTTATGGTGGTGGAATTGGTGGTACAGTACGTTTCTATATGAGACCTTCTACAGAAAAAGGTACTTCTATTTCTAATAAATTAACACTTGGAAGCTTCAATCATTTTCAGAATCAAATTAAATTAGAAGCAGTAACAGATAATTCTTCTATCCAGTTTAATTACAACCATCTGGAAAGTGATGGCTATAGACCAAACGGTAATTCGCTTAGAAATACCTACTCTTTTCTAGGAAATTTTAAACTTAACTCAAAACAAACATTGTCTGTTTTTACCTCTCACGTTAATTCCTTCGAAGGAGTTTCTGGGCAAATTCCATACAGCAATTACTACGCAAATGATGATCCAGGTAACATTGCTTACATAAGAAAAGGAGCAGGTAATAAATTTATTTCTTCACGTGCAGCAGTGTCTCATCAATGGAATATTGCAGAAAATTTAAGAAATAATACCAGCATTTTCTTTACCAATTTAGATACCAAAAGAGTAGCTGCTGGAGCACTTGAAAATAGTGAAATCCCAAGTTATGGAGTACGTTCAGTATTTAATCTTAATCAAAAATTCTCTAAAGATTTTACAGCAAATGCAGAATTTGGAACAGAGTTTTTAATTTCTCGTTCTTTGGTTTCTAACTATAGATTTACTGGTAGCATTACTAATCCTTTAGAATTACAAGCGCTAAAAAATAATTCTTACTTCAAAACAGATAACCAGAATCTATCTGTTTTTGCTGTAGAAAAGTTTACCTATCATCCTTGGGATTTGAGTTTATTGTTAGGCGTAAGTGCAAATACTTTGAAATATGACAGACAAGACTTGTATGTAAATATCCCAGAATATGGCACTAAAAACCTTTCGTTTTCTAAAAAATTCGGAACCGTTTTTACACCACACATCGCATTACAGAAAGTTTATAAAAATCAAATTTTTAACCTAAGTTATTCCGAAGGTTACAATGCACCAACTACTGCTACGGCTTTTGTAGGAGGTACTGCAAATTCTGTAAATGACAATTTATTGCCAGAAAAAGCCAAAATGTGGGATTTTTCTGTTCATGGTTTAATTGCTAAAACTAGATTAGATTATCAAATTTCTTTATTTAATATTGATGTTTCAAATAAGCTAACACAGCTAAAACCTGATGGTGTAAATACAGCGTGGCAAAATACAGGTAAACAAAGAAACAAAGGTTTCGAAGCAAGTTTAGGCTATGTTTACGAAGGTTCAGGATTTATCAAAACCATAAAACCTTTTGTAAATTACTCTTATTATAATTTTAAATATACTGATTTTAAAACCATTTTAGGAGGAACACTCAATGATTATTCAGGTAAACAAGTAGTAGGAGTTGCCAAAAATAAATATACTGTAGGTCTAGATTTTGATACTGATTTTGGATTATACTTAATCAATACTTACAATTACTTAGGCAGTGTTTATACAGATTTTGAAAACACCAATAAAGTAAAAAGTTTCGGATTACTAAACTCTAAAATTGGATATAAAACTTCTTTCGGAAAATGGAATTTTGATGTTTTCTTGGCAGGAAATAACCTAACCAATCAAACCAATTATACCTTTTTATTTCTAGGAAATAGTATAAATGATAGTGATGTAAATTCTAACTTCCCAGGGCAAAAAACAGATATTAACCCAGGCTATTATAAAGCTTGGTTTCAATATGGAATTAACTTGAAATATAGTTTCTAAAATTTATAAACCACTCTTTTTAAAGGGTGGTTTTATTTTTAAACTTAAATTAAAGTACATTCTATAAAAAGTCTTTACTTTTGTAGCAAAATCTTATCAATGAAAAATTTATTTTCAATACTTACCATTTTAATATTTACTTTCTCTTTTTCTCAAAATAAATCTACAGACACCACACAAGTTGTTGTTCCAAATAGAGTAAATGCTCCTTTAGTTAAAGAAAAACCCTATTTAATTTTGATTTCTACAGATGGTTTCAGATATGATTATGCCCAAAAATACAATGCCGAAAATCTCTTAAAACTCTCTAAACAAGGCGTAAGTGCAAAAGCAATGTTGCCAAGTTTCCCTAGTATAACTTTCCCAAACCATTGGTCTTTAATTACAGGTTTGTATCCTTCTCATCACGGGTTGGTAGATAATTTTTTCTATGATTATTCTAGAAAAGAATTTTATGCAATGAGTAAACAAGAAAATGCAGAAGATGGTTCTTGGTACGGAGGAATTCCACTTTGGAGTTTAGCAGAAAAACAAGGTGTGGTTTCAGCATCTTTACAATGGGTAGGTTCTGCAAGTGAAGCAGGCGGTGCTAGACCAACTTACTACTACCACTACCACGAAAAATTTACTCCCGAAGAAAAAATTTCTAAAGTAGTGAATTGGTTGAAATTACCAGAAGAAGTTCGTCCGCATTTTATTTCGCTGTATTTTCCAGAAGTTGATGCAGCAGGTCATCATTACGGTCCAGAATCTGAGGAAACTAAAAATGCTGTAAAATTGGTAGATGTTGCAATAGGAAATTTAGTGAAAAAAGTAAACGAACTAGGACTTAAAAACGTGAATTTTATTTTCGTTTCTGACCATGGGATGATAAAAGTAGATAAAGGAAATCCGCTTTCGATTCCAGAAATTTTACTAGATAAAGAACGTTTTGATATTTTTAATTCTCAAACTTTATTAAGAGTGGTTGTTAAAAATCCGAATGAAATAAATGCTGTTTATCATCAATTAAAAGCATCTAAAACAGATGATTATAAAGTGATTTTAACCAAAAGATTCCCCAGAAAATTACATTATGGAACCAAAGATGATAAATACAACAGAATTGGGCAAATTCTTTTAGTTCCAAACGCTCCGAAAATATTTTTGGAAAAAGGAAAATCTACTTCCGTAGGAAAACATGGCTATAATCCTAGAAAAACCACTGAAATGAAAGCTGTTTTTTATGCTTGGGGAGATGTTTTCAAAAATAATTTAGAAATTAATGAGTTTTCAAATGTAGATGTTTATCCATTGGTAGCAGAAATTCTAGGGCTCAGAATTACAGAACCAATTGATGGTAAAGCTTCAGTTTTAGAAAAAACGTTGAAATAAATTTTTAATCAAATTCTTCAAAAGGAATTTTCAATTGTACTGAAATTTGCTTTTTTTCTTCGGTATTCAGGTTAGAAAGAGACAATCCCAACAATCTGATGGCTTTGTTATAAGGTCTTAGTTCCCAAAGTTTTTTTGAAGTTTCATAAAAATCTTGTGCATTTTCGAAATAAATTTCTTGAGTTTTACTTCTTGTAAACTGAGAAAAATCTTTGTATTTTATTTTTAAGGTCAGGGTTTTCCCTTTGATTTCTCTTTTAGAAAGTCTAGCTTCTAGCTCATCACTCAGAGATTGTAATTTTTGGTCTAGCAGTTCATCTTCATTAATATCATCCCAAAAAGTATGTTCTACTGCTACACTTTTTTGTATTCTGTTTGGTTTTACTTCACCGTGATGAATTCCTCTTACTACGTTGTAATAATAAGCGCCAGATTTTCCAAAAAGTCTCATCAGTTCTTCTAATGATTTTTGTTTTAAATCTTTTCCTTTAAAGATTTGTAAACCGTACATTTTATTGGCAGTAACTTTACCAATCCCGTAGAATTTTTCTATGGCGAGTTCTTCTAAAAATTCTAAAATTTGACTAGGGTGAATGGTTTTTTGACCATTAGGTTTATTAATGTCAGATGCTACTTTTGCTAGGAATTTATTAACAGAAATTCCAGCGGATGCGGTAAGTCCGGTTTCCTCAAAAATTCTTTTTCTAATTTCTCTAGCGATTTGATTGGCAGATTCTATTCCTTTTTTGTTTTCGGTTACATCTAGGTAAGCCTCATCTAGAGAAAGTGGTTCTACCAAATCGGTGTATTCATGGAAAATGGCACGTATTTTTTGTGAAATTTCTTTGTATCTGGCAAATCTATGAGGAACGAATATTAATTGAGGGCATTTTTCTTTAGCAATTTTACTGGGCATAGCAGAACGCACCCCAAATTTTCTAGCTTCGTAACTTGCCGCCGAAACCACACCACGATGCCCACCTCCTACAGCTATTGGTTTCCCTTTGAGTTTTGGAAAATCGTGCTGCTCCACGGAGGCATAGAATGCATCCATATCTACATGTATGATTTTCCTTTTTGGGATTTCCATACACAAAGATATGAATACAGTACGTTACGTTATATAGTTATCAAAATTTTTTGTGTTTAAATAAGTATTTGGAGTTAAACCAAATCATCTTCTCTTTTTAAAAAGAAATATGCTACTTTAAAAGCTAGCAACCTTAACTTATTCATAATATTTTGATTTCTTTAACAGAACAAAGGTAAATAGAAATTTTATATGATAGTTATATTATTTTGTTCTAATTTTATAGAATTACAAAAAAAAAATTAAAATAATTGAAGCTAAGCCTATACTTGCTTATTTTCATCAATTCAGTTATGGATTCGGCGGTTTATTGGTAATTTTTTACCAATCCTTTTACCAATTTTATCACATTAGGCATGGCTTTGTTGGCAGCTTCTAGCACCTCTTCGTGCGAAACTGTGAATGCAATTTCTGGTCCTCCTACATCCGTAATAATAGAAATTCCGAAGCAATCCATTCCCATATGTTTTGCCACAATTACTTCTGGCACGGTGCTCATTCCTACAGCATCGCCTCCTACCGCTCTTACCATACCATATTCTGCGGGAGTTTCAAATGTAGGACCTTGTAATGCTAAGTAAACGCCTTTATGAGTTTTAATTTCTAGATTTTTTGCAACTTCTTCGGCTACAGCAATCATTTTTCTGTTGTATGGTTCACTCATATCTACAAATCTAGGTCCCAACTCATCTATGTTTTTGCCACGAAGCGGGTGTTCTGGCATCATATTAATGTGGTCTTCTATAATCATAATATCAGCTACTCTAAATGCAGGATTTACACCTCCAGATGCATTAGAGACAATCAAATTCTGAATTCCCAAAAGTTTAAAAACTCTGAAAGGAAAAGTTACTGTTTGTATATCGTGACCTTCGTAGTAGTGAAACCTACCACTCATCATTAGTACTTTTTTGCCTTCTAAAATTCCATAAATTAATTTACCACCGTGTCCTGCAACTGTAGTTTGAGGGAAATTAGGAATATCGTGATATTCTAAGGTATGTATAGCTTCTACTTCGTTTTGTAATTTACCAAGCCCAGAACCTAAAACAATAGCAAAGTCTGGAACATCATGAATGATATTCTTAATGAATTCTGCGGTTTGTTTAATTTTTTCTAACATAATTTTCTATAATTTGGTTGAACTCATCTTTGCGATCTATCTCTACATTGATGGGCCAATAGTAGATTTTTTCTCTCATAAAGTCAAAATATTTTAAGCGAACAAAATCTTTTTCTGTAGTCAGAATAATTTTGTATTCACCTAATTTTTGATATTCTTTTTTGATGTTTTCTATATCTGCAATGGTAAAAGAATGATGGTCACCATATTTCAGGTGTTTAATTTTCTGTGTATATTTTTGTAATTCTTTTAAAATAAGACTAGGATTTGCAATTCCCGTTACCAAAAGAATGTCATAATAATTAAGATTTTGTACAGGAATTTGTTGGCGTTTATTCACCACATTTTCATCATAATTAATACTAGAAAAGAAAACTTTTTGGTAATGTCTAGGTTTAATTTTATTGATGTAAAATTGTTTTTTCTCCTCAGTTAGAATTTCCGGACATTTAGTTACTACGATTAAATCTGCACGTTTTGCCCCATTTCTAGATTCTCTAAGGTTACCAGCAGGTAAAAGAAAATCTTTAAAATATGGGTCGTTATAATCTGTCAATAAAATATTAAATCCAGGTTTTATTCTTCTGTGTTGATAGCTGTCATCTAACAGAAGAACATCCAAATCCATATCTTTTATAATTTTTCTAGCTCCGAAAACTCGGTCTTCACAGACACCAATTACAAATCTATTTCTGAAACGTTCAAACAACTGCATTGCTTCGTCACCTACCATTTTGTAAGTGCTGTCATAATTCACAATTCCATAGCCTTTGGTTTTTCTTCCGTAGCCTCTAGATAAAACTCCTGTTCTAAAATTTTTAGACAAAAAATCTGCCAAATACATCACCATTGGCGATTTTCCACTTCCGCCAACGGATAAATTCCCGACACCAATAATCGGAGTTTTAAATTTCGTAGAAGATAAAATTCCCCAATTGTACATTTTGTTTCTAACAGAGGTCACCAAATGATAAATCAAGGAAAAAGGGTAGAGATACCATCTTTTCATAGACTGCAAAATTACAATTTTTTTTAAGGATTTTACAATGCTATAACCTCTAACTTTTCAACAATTGTCTTTATAAATAGATTTTCTTTTGATAGCGCATCTTTTTCATATATTTGTACGTAGATACATACACCTATGATTTTATCAATGACAGGTTTTGGGAGAGCCGAAGGAATTTTTGAAGGAAAAAAAATTACGATAGAACTAAAATCTCTCAACAGTAAATCTTTTGATTTAAACATCAGAATTCCGCTTAGATATAAGGAAAAAGAATTTGAAGTAAGAAAATATTTAAATGATACCATTTTCAGAGGAAAGGTAGATTGCTATATTAATTGTGAGAATATAGAAGATGTAAATGATGTGAAAATCAATCAAGACATTGTAAAAGCATACATTAATCAGCTAAGAGAAATCTCGCCAAACGCCGAAGAATGGGAATACCTGAAAATGGCCATCAGAATGCCCGAAGCCATCAATGGAAAACCAGCAGAATTAAATGATGATGAATGGCAATTTCTACTAAGTTTGGTAAAAGAAGCAGTAGCAAAATTTGTAGATTTTAGAAAAACTGAAGGCGCTAATTTGCACGAAGAGCTTTCTAAAAATCTTAAAAATATTGAAGAAAATCTAAGTAAAGTAATTCCTTACGAAGAAGAAAGAATGGTTGCGGTGAAAGAACGTTATCAAAATACATTGAAGGAATTCGAAAACGTAGATGAAACCAGATTTTACCAAGAAATGGCTTATTATACAGAAAAATTAGACATTTCCGAAGAAAAAGTAAGGTTGGCTCAGCATCTCAAATATTATAATGAAGTGATGGAAAATGAAAGTCTGAATGGTAAAAAATTAGGTTTCATTTCTCAAGAAATAGGTAGAGAGATCAATACACTTGGTTCTAAAGCTAATCACCACGAAATCCAAAGATTGGTGGTAATGATGAAAGATGATTTAGAAAAAATTAAAGAACAAACGCTTAACGTATTATAGTTGATGCTTGTTTGTTGATAGGTTTTCATACAAAAATTTATCAAACAATTAGTTCCGTTGGAAAAATACATTGTTAAAAATGAAAAAAATATTTTCTGTTTTAATGTTAATTTTTGTTGGAGTTATATTTCGATTTTTCATCGGAATGTACACTAATCCTGAATTTCTAGGAAATCATTTATTTATAAAACATCGTCCTACATGGCATTGGCATTTTTATTCACCAATTGGTTTATCTGATATGACAATGAACGATTTAACGGATGAACAAAAAATTGAACAAAAATATTGGGATGAATTTGTAGTTGGGCAATTTATGATTGAATAAATTTAAAAAAGTTTCTTGAGAACGACACAATAAATGAAATATTCAATTAAAATATTATTTTTATTTTTTGCAATTTTTTTACAGGCACAAAATGTAGATAATCTTGCGAATATTCCTCCTGAACTTAAAGAAACTGAAATCAGAATCTACAAAGACAGAGGAATTACGAACAGTGGATTTGTTTTTAGAATTTACAAAGAAAATAATAATTGGAAATCAGAATTAATTCAATGGTTTTTGCCAAAAGAAATTAGCAAAGATGAATTTGAAAAAATTTCACCAAGAATAAGTTTATTAAAATCTCAAAAATCTCTAGAGGAAATTTTTGTTAATATTGAAGCAAGAAATATAAAATATCTCCCAAAAGAAGAAGTTTTTGAATATAAAAAGTCAAGAAATAAAGTTATTTTTGATGAAGCTTTTCAAGCATTTATTACAACAAAAACGGTGAATTCAGTTCTTGATGGAACTGGCTATTTAGTAAAATACAAATCAGGAAAACAAGTAAATGAATTTAATTACTCTAATCCTGAAACTTATTTGAAAACCTATCCAGAAATAGATGAGCTTAACTCTTTTGTAGATATTTTAAATGATATAAGAAAAGAATTTGATATAAATTTTTAAACAAAATAATTTTCAGTTTCATTTTTCCGTAGTTAAAACAAGGAACTTGAAACTCGAAACTCAAATAAAAATGAACAAAGTAATTATATTTTCGGCACCTTCAGGAAGTGGAAAAACTACCTTAGTAAAACACTGTTTACGGAGATTTCCACAATTGAAATTTTCTGTTTCGGCTACTACCAGAGCTTTGAGAGGTGAAGAAATTCATGGGAAAGATTATTTTTTCCTTTCGGTAGAAGAATTTAAAAAACTCATTTCAGAAGACGCTTTTGTAGAATACGAAGAAGTATATCACGACAAATTTTACGGAACTTTAAAATCCGAAGTAGAAAGAACTTGGAGCGAAGGAAAAGTGGTGATTTTTGATGTAGATGTGGTTGGCGGAGTAAATCTTAAAAAGATTTTTGGCGAAAAAGCACTTTCTATTTTCATTGCGCCACCTTCTATTGATGAATTGGAACGAAGATTGATATCTAGAGCTACCGATGATTTAGAAACCATCAAAACTAGAGTAGCAAAAGCCAAACACGAAATGACTTATGCTGAAGATTTTGATGAAATTGTAATAAATGATAATTTAGAAACTTCAAAAAAAGAAATCGAACGTTTGGTAGAGAAATTTATTAATAATTAAATTGCAAGTAGTAAATACTAAAAACCAAATACTAAATACTAAAAATGAAACACACATTAGATACTGCCATTTCAAATATGCCTGTAAAAGGTTTTTTAGATTTAAAAGAATTTCAAATTCCGCAAGGTGAAGATTTGGTGAAAGCCATTTTAGAACTTAAAAAAGAAAAAAATGCAGTGATTTTAGCGCATTATTATCAACCTGCAGAAATTCAAGATATTGCAGATTACCTCGGAGATTCTCTTCAATTGGCGAGAGCTGCCAAAGATACTGATGCAGATATGATTGCGTTTTGTGGCGTTCATTTTATGGCAGAAGCTGCAAAAATTCTTAACCCAACTAAAAAAGTAGTTTTACCAGATTTATTGGCGGGTTGTAGTTTAGCAGATGGTTGTAGCGGAGAAGGTTTACGCAAAATGCGCGAAAAACATCCCAATGCTTTAATCGCTACTTACATCAATTGTAATGCAGAAACTAAAGCAGAATCAGACATCATTGTTACCAGTTCTAATGCGGAAACCATCATTAATGCATTGCCAGAAGATAGACCGATAATTTTCGCACCAGATAAAAATTTAGGAAGATATTTAGAGAAAAAAACAGGTAGAAATATGATTCTTTGGAACGGAAGCTGTATCGTTCACGAAGCGTTTTCTATGGAAAGAATTGCCAAACAATTGGCAGAAAATCCTGATGCTAAATTGATTGCACATCCAGAATCTGAAACGGCGGTGTTAGATTTGGCTCATTTTATTGGTTCTACTTCTGCGTTGTTAGATTTTGTTCAAAAAGATGATTGTCAGAAATTTATCGTAGCTACAGAAGAAGGAATTCTCCACGAAATGAAAAAACGAGCTCCTAAAAAAGAACTTATTCCTGCTTTGGTGTATGATGAAAGTTGCAACTGTTCAGAATGTTTCTTTATGAAAAGAAATACTTTAGAAAAGTTATATTTATGTATGAAATACGAACTTCCAGAAATCACAATGGACGAAGAACTTCGCTTAAAAGCTCTGAAACCAATTGAAGCAATGTTAGAATTGAGTAAAACAATCAAATAATTTTTAAAATTAAAATAATAGAACGTTCAGAAAATCTCTGAACGTTTTTTTAATTACATTTTTTCAATTGTTTACAATTAATTAACACGATTTTTCGCAAAAAATTTTTCGTTTTTAAATTAAATTCCTACCTTTGTCTTGTAAAAGATGGAATACTCTCAAAACATACCTGTTTTTTTAACTTCTGAAATCAATTTTTCAGGAGCATCTTATTGCATTATTTCTACAATTACTACAACTACAATTATTACCCCGTAATTGGGGTTCATTATTACATATCAACATTCGCAATGTTGCTCTTGGATTAAGAGCGAGAAAAATCAGTTATTTAATATTTCCTTAAAAAAATAAATTATGAAAGTCCTAAAATTTGGAGGAACTTCTGTGGCAAACGCCCAAAACATACTTTTAGTAGAAAAAATTGTTAAAAAAGAATCGTCAGAAAATAGAGTAGTGGTGGTAGTTTCCGCTTTGTCTGGCGTTACCGATGGTTTAATTTCTGCCGCAGAATCTGCTTCTGCCAAAAACGAAAATTATTCTGAAACGATTAAAGCTCTTGAAGAAAAACACCTAGAATTTGTAAAAAATTTATTGCCAATCACAGAACAAAGTTCTTGGTTGAGCTTTGTGAAAAAGAACTTCAATGATATTGAAGATATTTGCAACGGAATTTACGTTTTAGGTGAATTTACGCCAAGAATTAAAGATAAAATTACTGCTTACGGAGAATTTTTATCCTCGAATATTATCGCTGCGAAGCTAAAATCAGACGGTTTAGATTGCACGTGGTTAGATTCTAGAAATTATATAAAAACCAATAGCAATTTTACAGATGCAAAGGTTAATTTTGAACTAACCAATGCAACTCTTCAATCATATTTTAAGGAAAATAAACAACAGGTAACACTTGCACCAGGCTTTATTGCTTCGGATGTTGATGGTCATATCACTACTTTGGGACGTGGTGGTTCAGATTATACGGCTTCTATTATTGCAGCAGCGGTAAAAGCTAAAGAATTACAAATCTGGACAGATGTTTCAGGAATGATGACGGCTGATCCTAGATTGGTTTCTAATGCCAAAATTATTCACAAAATTTCTTACCAAGAAGCGATGGAATTGTCGCATTTTGGTGCAAAAGTGATTTATCCGCCAACTATTCAACCAGTGATGGATAAAAATATAGATTTATGGATTAAAAATACTTTTGCTGCAGATGACTTTGGTACTTTAATTTCTCATAATAAAACTGAAAACGATAGTAACGTAGCAGTTGGGATTTCAAACTTAAGTAAAGTAGCACTTCTTACTTTAGAAGGCAGCGGAATGATTGGTATTCCTGGCGTTTCTGCGAAATTATTTCAATGTTTGAGCCAAGAAAAAATCAATGTAATTTTGATTACTCAGAGTTCTTCAGAGCATTCTATCACCGTTGCCATCAACGAAAGTGATGTAGAAAAAGCGCAAAAAGCGTTGAATTATGCTTTCGAAGATGATTTAAAATTACACAAAATTGATCCTGTTAAAGTGGAAAAATCTTTAGCAATAATCGCTTTAGTAGGAGAGAATATGAAGAGCAGAAGTGGTGTAAGTGCTAAACTTTTCGGTGGTTTAGGAAATAATGGCGTGAATGTGAGAGCTATTGCACAAGGTTCTTCGGAGAAAAACATTAGTGTGGTAATTTCTGATAAAGATGTGAAGAAAGCAGTAAACGTGCTTCACGAAGAATTTTTTGAATCTGAAATCAAACAAGTTCATCTTTATATTTGCGGCGTTGGAAATGTAGGTTCTAAACTCATCCAACAAATTTATTCTCAAAATAAATATTTGAACGAAAATCTTTTGATGAATCTTAGAGTTGCAGGTTTAACGAACAGTACCAAAATGGTTTTCAATGATCAAGGCATTCAAGAAGAGGAATTTAAAGACGCTTTACACAATGGCGAACCTTCTACTCCGCATAAATTTGCAGAAGAAATTATCAATAGAAACCTTAGAAATTCAGTATTTGTAGATGTTACAGCCAATGCAAAAGTGGTAGATATTTACGAGGATTTATTGAAAAAAAGTGTGAGTGTGGTGGCGTGTAATAAAATTGCAGCAGCTTCAGACTTTGAAAATTATAAAAAACTGAAAAATTTAGCCAAGAATCATAGCAGCAAATTTTTCTTTGAAACCAATGTTGGTGCAGGTTTGCCAATCATCGGGACGATTAATGATTTGATTAGAAGTGGTGATAAAATTACTTCGATTCAAGCGGTTTTAAGTGGAACGTTGAATTTCGTTTTCAATAATTATGACGGAAGCAGAACGTTCTCTGAAGTAGTAAGACAAGCTCAGAAAGAAGGTTTTACAGAACCAGATCCAAGATTAGATTTGGCAGGAACAGACGTAGCGCGTAAAATTTTAATTTTAGCACGTGAAGCTGGTTATCAATTACAATTTGACGAAATAGAAAATGAAGCTTTCTTGCCTGCAAAATGTATGGAAGGAAGTGTGGAAGATTTCTACCAATCAATGACGGAATACGAAGAGCATTTCAGAAAATTATTAGAAGAAGCAAAAGCAGAAGGTAAAATCTTGAAATACGTTGCTGATTTCAAAGATGGAAAAGCGAAAGTTGGATTGCAAAAAATATCTCCAGAAAGCGATTTGTATCACTTATATGGAAAAGATAATATTGTGATTTTCAAAACATTAAGATATTCTGAGCAACCATTAGTGGTAAAAGGAGCAGGAGCAGGAGCGGAAGTTACTGCAAGTGGAGTTTTTGCTGATATTGTGCGTTCAGTATAAATTTTATTCAACCGCAAAAGAAACAAAAGATTTGTAATATTTTTAAGTTGTTCAAAAGAAAAAAAAGAATTTTACTTTTCTTTTTTGTGCTTTTGTAAATCTTCTTTCCAATCATTTCTTTTGTGTCTTTTGTGGTTAAAATAAATTATTTTCAAAAATTAAAAATATAAGCCAATCTAAAAGGAGTGTGAGAAGTCTCTCTCCTTTGGAAAGGGATTTAGGGAGAGGATTATGAAAAATATAAAATTACAAGTTCCGGGAACGGTTGCCAATTTGGTTTGCGGGTTTGATATTCTCGGAATGGCGCTCAATGAACCGTTTGATGAAATGGAATTCAAATTGTTGGACGAAAGAAAAATCATCATTCACCACGAAGATGAATTTCATTTGCCAACCGAACCAGAAAAAAATGTAGCTGGAGTGGTTTTGCTCAAAATTTTAGAAAAATTAGAAAATCAAAATATCGGTTTTGAAGTTACCATCAACAAAAAAATAAAACCAGGAAGCGGTTTAGGTTCTAGCGCAGCAAGTGCAGCTGGTGCAGCTTTCGGAGCTAATGAATTGTTGGGAGCAGTTTTTTCTAAAGAAGAGTTGGTGCATTTTGCGATGTTTGGCGAAGAATTAGCGTCTGGTTCTAGACACGCAGACAATATTGCGCCTTGTCTTTTCGGTGGAATTACCTTGGTGAAATCTTCTGAACCAATGGATATTATTCCGCTTTCTTCACCAGATTTGTATGTTTCGGCGGTACATCCTCAGGTTGAGGTAAAAACTTCTGATGCTAGACAAATTCTCAAAAAAAATATCCAAATGAAAGATGCGGTAAAACAATGGGGAAATGTAGCAGGTTTGGTTGCGGGAATTTTAAAAAATGATAATCAATTAATTTCTAGGAGTTTAGAAGACGTTTTGGTAGAGCCGGTTCGCAGTATTTTGATTCCAAAGTTTGATGAGGTAAAAAAACAGAGTTTAACTTTAGGAGCTTTAGGTGGAGGGATTTCGGGTTCTGGGCCTTCGATTTTTATGTTGAGCGAAACCAAAGAAATTGCTGAAAAAGTGGCGGAAAATATGCAAAAAATATACAACGAAATCGGTATTGAAAACTATGTTTACGTTTCTAAAATTAATGATCAAGGGATAAAATTGGTTGAAAGTTGATGGCTTGATAGAAGTCGCGGAGCGACGAGCGATATTTTAAAATTAGAATTTATTCTAATAATAATGAAAAAAAAAGATAATAATGAATTTTTACAATTTAAAACATAAAGAAGAGCAGCTTAGCTTCAAAGAAGCAACGATAAAAGGACAAGGGAAAGATAAAGGTTTGTTTTTTCCAGAAGATATTTCAAAATTTAGTCCAGAATTTTTGCAAAATTTAACTCAACTTTCAGACGAGGAAATTGCGTATCAAGTAATGAAGGATTTCGCGGGAGACGAAATTCCAGAAGCTGAACTTAGAAAAATAGTTGCCGAAACTATCGCTTTTGAAATTCCTTTAAAAAAAGTGACAGAAAACATTTCGGTTTTAGAACTTTTTCACGGGCCGACTTTGGCTTTTAAAGATGTTGGCGCAAGATTTATGAGCCGTTGTCTCGGCTATTTTCTGAAAAATGAAACTAGAAAAGTAACGGTTTTGGTAGCCACTTCTGGCGATACTGGTGGCGCTGTTGCCAATGGTTTTTACGATGTTGACGGAATTGAAGTGGTGATTTTGTATCCCAAAAATAGAGTGAGCCCAGTTCAGGAAAAACAACTGACTGCACTCGGAAAAAATATTCACGCTTTGGAAGTAAATGGCAGTTTTGATGATTGTCAGGCACTTGTAAAACAAGCGTTTTCAGATGAAAGTTTGAACGAAAAATTGCTTCTCACTTCGGCAAATTCCATAAATGTAGCACGTTGGTTGCCACAGCAGATTTATTATGTTTTGGCGTTGAAACAATGGTTGAAAACGAATGCTGAAAATCCTATAATTTGTGTTCCGAGTGGAAATTTTGGAAATATTTGTGCTGGAATTTTGGCACATCATCGTGGTTTGCCAGTGGAACATTTTATTGCGGCGTGTAATGTAAATGATGTGGTTCCCGAATATTTGAGAACTCAAAAATTGGAAGCAAAAGAAACCGTTGCTACCATTTCAAATGCGATGGATGTGGGTGATCCGAGTAATTTTGTGCGAATTTTAGAATTGTTTGACCAAGAATTTAATCAAGTTAAAAACAAACTTTCGGGTTATACGATTGATGATGAAGAAACCTTGAAAACCATCGAAAGAGTTGAAAAAGATTACGATTATGTTTTAGATCCTCACGGTGCTGTGGCGTTTGTAGCTTTAGAAAAATATTTAGCTGAAAACGGAGGAAAAGGTTTTTTCTTAGAAACAGCGCATCCTGTAAAATTTCCAGATTCTGTAGAAAAAGCAACAGGAAAATCGGTAGAAATTCCGAAATCTTTGGAAGAATTAATGAAACAGGAAAAATTTACGACAGAAATTAATCCCAACTATGAAGAGTTGAAAGGTTTTTTGATAGGGAAATGATATATTTGAAGCGTAATTAAATTTTCTAGTTGAATATGTCTAAATTAAAAAACATAAGGGAATCACAAAATTTAACACAAGAAGAATTATCCGTAAAATCAGGAGTTTCGGTTAGGACGATACAGCGTATTGAAGCAGGACAAGAACCGAAAGGTTATACCTTAAGAGTTTTGGCACAAACATTAGAAATCTCTGAAAAAGAATTACAAAATACTTCTTCGGAAACGGAAGTTGAGCAATCAATAGTTCATCAACCGAACAATGAAAAAACTGAAGAACTTGATTTTTCTAAAGTAAAATTCATCAATCTTTCATCTTTGCCTTTCGTTTTTTTACCTTTGATAAATATTGTGGTTCCTGTTATTTTAATGTATGTTTTGAAAATGAAACATCCCATCATCAAACAAATTATTTCAGTCCAAATTTTATGGACTATCATAGCTCCAATTGTTTTTATGATAGGGATATTTTTAAAATTGGGAAGACAATTTACTTTAGCTTTGATTGTAGTGATTATCCTGTCAAACATATTCATTATTATTAGAAATGCTATGGAAATAGATAGAAATAAAAAATTACGTTATCGTCTGAATTTTAGCTTTTTATAAATTTTGTCGGTGCTTTGTCGGGTTTTTGTCGGGACAGATTCTAAGTAAGAATATAGATTTTTTTCACCTTTGTCTAAGTTTAAATTTTACGAACAATGACAACAAAAATCATTCTAACTTTTACATTCTTTATTCTCAATTTTTATAATAAAGTTACCGCTCAAACCAGTAAAGATTCTGCGCTTTACCAAACCATTCTTAAACAAGATAGTTTACTTTTTAATGTAGGATTTAATACTTGTGATGTTTCTCAATTCCAAAAATTATTAAGTGAAAATTTGAAATTTTACCACGATAAAGATGGTGTTTCAGATAAAAACAAATTTCTTTTTGATATAAAAAATGGACTTTGCAAAAATCCTGATATCAGACAAGTAAAAAGATTTCTAATTAAAGGCACTACACAAATTTTTCCACTTTATAAAAATGGAATTTTATACGGAGCTATTCAAAATGGTGAACATACCTTTGCAGAAAACGTTGAAAATTCTTCAGGAATTGCAAAATTTACTCATGTTTGGCAATTAGAAAATGGAGAATGGAAACTGGCTACTTCTTTAAGTTTTGACCATCAACCTTATCAAAATACAGCAAAGCAAAGTTCTATTTTTGATAATGAAGCAGAGATTAAAAATTGGTTAAAAGAAAACAAGGTTCCAGCGTTAGGACTTGGAATCATTGAAAATGGTAAACTTCAGGATGTGAAGGTTTTTGGTGAAATTTCTGAAGGAAATACGGCGCCTTACAATACTATTTTTAATGTAGCATCTCTCACAAAGCCTGTTACTGCAATAGTGGCACTTAAATTAATTAGCCAAGGAAAATGGAATCTAGATGAATCTTTGGATAAATATTGGGTTGATCCTGATATTGCAGATAATTCTTGGCATAAAAAAATAACCACAAGATTGGTTCTTAGCCATCAAACAGGATTTCCTAATTGGAGAGGAAATAATAAAAATGGAAAATTAAATTTTGATTTTGAACCTGGAACAAAATATCAATATTCTGGCGAAGGATTAGAATATTTGAGAAAAGCATTGGAAAAAAAATTCAAAAAATCATTGCAAGAATTAGCAGCCGAACTCGTTTTTCAACCTCTAAAAATGGATGATACCAGTTATGTTTGGAGAGAAAAAGTTGATTCAAAAAGAGTAGCGATTGGTTATAATAGCGAAGGAAAACCATATAGTTTTTTTAAAAAAACAACCCCGAATGCTGCAGATGATTTATTAACAACCGTAGAAGATTATGGAAAATTTTTGGTGAGTGTATTAAATAAAGAAGGTCTGTCAAATGAAGTTTTTAATGAAATGATTACCAATCAGGTAGAGTCTTCAAGAGGTAAACATTTTGGGCTAGGATTCGAAATTTACAATTTGGGAAATGGAGATTTTGCTTTATCTCACGGTGGTTCAGATGAAGGCGTAAGAACATTGGTGTTTATTTTTCCTAAGACTAAAAAAGGTCTTCTTATTTTTACCAATTCTGATTCTGGTGGGAATCTTTATGAAAAGATTGTAAAACATTATTTAGGAGAAAACGGACAAAAAATTATAGATATTGAAACGAAATAATTTTTTTTGAAATAGTTGAAATGATTCACTAAATTTGGAAAAATTTAATCTAAATTTTTAAACAAAATTTCAATATTAACTAAATGTCCTCAAAAATCAAACTAGAAAACATAAAAATCTATGCTTTCCATGGTGTTTTACCTGAAGAAAAAATCTTGGGAACTTATTATATTTTAAATCTTATCATTAAAGCAGACATTTGGAAAGCTGCTGAAACAGATGATTTAAGAGATACCATCAATTATGCCGAAATCAATAATATTATTCACGAAGAAATGAAAATTCCTTCGGAATTATTAGAACACGTTGCTGGTAGAATTATTGAAAAAGTTTATGAAAAGTTTCCAAAAATTACATCAATTAAAATAAAAATAACCAAAACCAAACCTCCAATGCAAGGCGAAATGGACGGTGTAAGTATTGTGTTGAAGAAAAAAATTAAAAAATAACTTTTAAAATTTTTAAAAATCTAAAAAATCCCTATATTTGCAAACCAAAACAAATGGTGCTTTGGCCGAGCGGCTAGGCAGTGGTCTGCAACACCATCTACAGCGGTTCGAATCCGCTAGGCACCTCAATGTTAACCCCTAATTCATTAATGTACAATGTTTTAGGGGTTTTTGTTTTTCATGTGTGTCAATATTTGTGTCAACATTCTGATGATTACTTTTTAATACGCGCGTTGTGACTTCCCAATTATCTTTTTTCTGCAAAATATCTCGCGCGCGCGTGCGCGTATTGTTTTACTTTTATTAGAATAATTCTAAATAGTAGATTTTGTAAAACATTTGTAATTAAAAAACCATTTACATTTTTGTAAATGGGTAATGTATTTTTTTTGATAATAAGTTATTTTCTAATTCAGAATTTTAGTTCTAGAAGTCTGGTAATAAATATTTCTATTTCATCCATTTTGTCCATTAATTCAAAATCAAATTCACTTGCTAAATATTTATACATAAAATAATTTTTAAATAGCTCGTCCACCTCATCAATTTGTGTCAGGCTAGAAGTGCATATAAATTGAGGTAGTTTGTATGGGGCACATTGTAGTTTTTCGCAAATCTGTAAAATAGACTGTTCACAAAAGTAATAAAAGTCATATTCTGTGACTTTAAAACTTTCTTTCTTGTTTAGTATAATTCTAAAATTATTCATTTTTTTTTATTTTGTTGTTATTAAAAATTGAATTGTAATTGTTCTTTACAGTAATTTCTTTTTTCAAATTTTTTTTGATTGTGAATTTTGTTTGTTTTGGCATTTCTGATATTGTGAGCTAGATAATATATTTGTGTGTTTATGTCTGCATGACGTTTTTCATAGTTTAAATATTTTTTAGTTAATAAATTGTATTTTTCAGGCTCGTTTTTTTTGTAGTATTTCAGACCTGAATAACATAAAAATTTACTCCCTTTTTTCTGCATCGAAATATCTAATTCAGTAACCAAACAAACCCTATTATTTTGATGAGGTGGTGCAGATTCCAAGTTTATCCTATTTTTAGGAATGTTTTGAAAATCGTCTTTTCCTTTGTTTATCAGTGTTCTCTGTGTGGAATTTGCACCACTTTGCAAATTAAAAAGTTTGTCAATAATTTGCAGTTTGATGAGGTTGTGCAGATTGTTTTTTATACCTAAAATTGAGTGATATTTTTCTTTATATCTGCCAAACTTATTTCTGTATTTTGGTTGTATCATTTCTTTCCAAAAATCAAAGGTTTTTGCATCTGTGATAAACTTAACCTCATCATCTTTTAAACCTTTCAAATCAGGTGTTAAATTTGCTATTAATACATTTTCCCATTCATCTAATAAAGTTTGTCCTAATCGTCCGTATGTTTCCAATTTCAGTAAATCAGTTGCGGTTTGTATGCCGTAATTTTTCACGTTTTTGGATTGTTTGGTTTTAACCTCAAATCTGAAAGTATTTATATCAATTCCATATTCGGGAATATTTGAAAATTGTAAACCTTTGGCGTATGCCTTTATCAATTTGTAGCTCGTTGCATTGGTTTTTTTGAAGTATGGGAAGTCTCCAGCTTTGAAAGGAGTTTTTTTATAGAAATACAAACCATTGATGAGGTTATTAATGTCAGTTCGGGGAATAATATTTAAACCAAATTCAAGATTAACTACTTTTAAGGCGTTCAGTTCGTTCGACTTTAAACCTAAGTAAATTAAAATGTCTAATACCACATTAATGCAATTTTCAGGCGTGAAATCGTTCCCATTGTGTCTGTATTGGTTAAAATGATAATGCGGACTGATATTTATTTCCAAATGACCGAAACCAATAACTTTTCCAGCTTCTACTGATTTGCGAAAATCTAAACTTAGTTTAATTCCAAAATCTTTATGTTTAACAGAATAATAATAATTGTTTTTTGGTCTGCAAACGATAAAATCACGGTGCAAACTCAATTTGTTTATGATTTGTAAATCTGTTGTTAAAAACTTTATATTGTCCAGCATTTTCCTATCTTTGTACTATTGTAATGGTTGCCACTGTTACATATTTGAACAATTAGGGGACGGTTTAACCGTTCCTTTTTTTATTCAAGTCGTCTTGCATTCTATGGATTATTTCTTTTACTATGCGTGTGCGGTCGGTTGCATTGTACGGATAGAATTGTGAGCAAATACGGATGTAAATAACTTCCCGATCTTCGGGAATATAGGCGACAAATAAAGATTTTTTTTCTTTTATCGGTAAATCTGCATAGTAGAATCCTGGTGTTTCTGTTGGGCGAAGTCCTGTAAAAGTACATTTGCTCCAGTTGTTTTTATTTCGAATCTTTAAAAGATTGTCCGCTCCAGTAGTAGAATTGTAACCGTTGTTTTTCTCGGTTCTAATTATTTCGGAAAATGCTATCTTTTCGTATTTGCAAAGTTGGTATTGCCTAAATGTCTTTTTAACCTCGTCTAGTTTATAAAACATTCCGTAGTGGTCTGGTGTGTAAGTGGTTGCCGTTTTCATTATTAACTTAATTTGTTTTGGTTAATAATCTGCTCTACTTCACTGCGTTTGAAATAAACACGGTTCTGCATTCCGTAACTAGGAATCACTTTTTCCTTTCTCCATCTGTGAAGTGTGGAAAGGTCAATTTTTAAAAGTTTACAGACTTCGGAACGCGTGAGATATTCCGTTGGTTGTTTTGGTTGGAACTGTGCGGAAAGTTGCGCCTTTAGTTCAGGTATCAAAGAATTTTTAATTTCTGTGATGAGGTCGTTCGGATTTGTTCCGATAAATTGGATTGTGCTCATAATTTCTTTTTTGAAATATTATGAGACAAAGGAACATTTGGAAAAAATTTGGAAAAAATAAAATTTTCCAAACACTGTGTTAATAGGTTGTTTTAAATAAAAAAACGCCTTTTTTGATGTTCTATTTTGTTATTCTGATTGTGGACTTATTCCGAATTGTTTTAGAATTAAATCTAAGTCGGTCTCATCTTGTTTGTTTTGTATAGCGTATTTTGAATTGGTTTTACTTAAATGTGGATTGATTGAGGTTTGTTTTAATGGTTCTTTTGAAAGTAAATCTATGAAACCTGCAATTTGATTATTTGTGATTTTAGGATTCTTTGCTCGTAAATAATCAATAATTCCCGAACGAATTAATAAACCGATTTTTTGAACTTGTTTTACGTTTAAAGATTCAATATTTTTTTCAGTATAATTATCTCGAGTATTTTGAGACTTTAAACTTTCATAAAATTTCAATTCATCAATATCAATACTAACTTTTAACTCAGACAAAAAACTATCAAAATATTCTAAAAATGGCGTTTTGCTCAAATCTATACCTAGGCTAGAAAGATGTTGTCTGTAATAACCGATTTTATTAATGCAGAACTTTTTTAAATAAATAGCATCTGTAATTTTGTCGTTGATAGTAAAGGATTCTATTGATAGAATTGTGTATTTGAGAGATTCAAATATTTCTCTAATAGAACATTCGAGCGAATAAATATTATTTATTCTCGCTGATAGATAAGAATCTAAATTTCTTTTTTCTTTGTTTATCTTTGGTTGTTTATATTCTTCCAACTCTTTAAAAAGTGAAGTAATGTATCTTATAACCAATTTAAATTTTTTGAGAAAACTTTTTATAGCAAGAAATAATTCATCATTATGGTCTTTATTATTTTCTTGTTGTATCTGTTCAAAAAAATCTTCATTTAATTTACCCCAAGTAAGTGGTTGAAAAAAATAAAAATTTATAGCATTGCTATATTTTTCAGTAATATTCATATTTCGAACTGTTTTATAATTGCTTGCCTTTAAATTAATTTCTTTGAAACATACTTTGAGGAAACATAAAAATATTTTCTAACCAACGAATATAAACCTGTTTTTGTGTGCTGATGGGTTGATTTGCAAGGTCTGAAAATGAACGATTCCACATTTTCAAATATCCGATCAAAAAAGGAATGTCTGTATTGATAATAATTTCAAAATCTATATCATTCATTTGTTTTATTTCTCGCTCAATTCTGTTAAACTCTTTTCCGTATTCTAATGATGTAAGTTTTCGATGTAAGATAGGTGTAACTTTTTCCATAATTAAGATATTTTCTGTTCAGATAATTTTTTAAAAGTTTTAGCTGTTTGCATTGCCCAATCGTCTGCGGTTTTGCCTATGTAATTGAGGAACATAGATTCTGTTTTATGTCCTGTAATTGCCATTAGTTGTGGTGTAGTAAACATTTTATTTCCATAAAAATTAGTTGCAAACGAACGTCTGCAAATGTGTGAAGATACTAGATAGCATTTTTCAATTTCTACTATTTCATTTTTCTTTTTTTGTTCATTATACACTTTACCTTTTACTATTTCGTGAATCCCAGCCAGTTCACAAACTTTTTTTAAATACTTATTAAACAAAACCATATTTGAATCGTGGTTTTGGGCAAATCTAGGCGGAAAATCTCCATCATATTTTTTTAGTATTGTTTCTACCTCATCGTGTATAGGGATTACTACTTTTTCGCCGGTTTTTTGTTGTTTAATCTCTATGAATCGGAATGAGTTTCCCTCGCTGTCTGTTTTGGTGTATATCATTTTATTGGTCATTCGTAGCAAATCACTTGCACGCTGTCCCAAATAGCACCCTATTATTAACCAATCTTTTGCAATGTTCCAATCTTTGTTAATGGTTTGTATTTCTTTTATTTTTTGTAGCTCTGCAAATGATAAAAATACTTTGTATTCTGTGTTGGTCGTACCAGTGCTGAAACCTCTTATTTGATGATGTATTTGTTTTCCATTTGTTTCTGCATCAAAAATTACTGTTTTTAAATTTTTAACAAACCTTACGGCAGTAGTTTCCATCATATCACAATCTACTATTAAGAAGTTCTTGAAATCAATAAGAGTTTTTGCGTTAATATCTCTAATTACAAATACTTTCTTTTTTTTCTTTTCGTATTGTTTGAAACGGTCTTGTAAATTTTTTAATTTTCTAATTGTACAAACTGTATATCCCGAAATACTTTCTTTAAATTCAATAAAATTTTTAAGATATACTAAAAATACGTTGTCATTTTCTTTTATATCAATTCTATTGAAATGATTTTTTATTTTGTTTTTTAGCCAAGTGTTATCAAATAAAACTCCTTTTGCAAAGTCATTACTGTATTCATTTAAAATGTAATTAGATAATTCTCTTAATGTTCTAGAGATGTTTTTGTTTTCAGGATTGTTTTGTTTGGGGAATTTTGTATCTGTACTCCAATCATTAGAATTTATTATTAATTCGGTAGAAGTACGAAGTTTTATATCTCTTGAAATAGATATTTGAATCTGTATTCTAGAGTTTGCGGTTTTGTTTCGCAAAAAATAACTTACGGTTGCCATATTTTGAATTTTGAACAATCCAAAGATAATTATTTTTTTTAAAGTGTGTCAACATGTGTGTCAACATTTTTGCAATATTATGAAATATAATGAAATTTAATACTTGATAATATATTTGTAAATCATTTGTTTATAGGTGTTTTAATGTATTTTGTTAAAGTATGAGTATGTATTTGTTGGGTACGCTAGGCACCTAATAAATCCTGAAATTTTAAAATTTCAGGATTTTTTTATTTATCTTTATCCTAATGTTATATATTTTATTTACAATTATAGTCCTAATTCCTGTTTTGGCAGGGTTTGGCGAAATTTTTCAAAAAATTTTTGGCGAAATTTGGTCAGGAATTTCTGCAAAATTATTTTCAGGGATGTTCTTTTTGGGGATGATTTGGCAAATGTTAGCATTTTTTGTTCCGCTCAATATTTGGGTAGAAAGTGTGAGTTTGGTGATAGGATTTTTAGCGTTTTTCTACTTTAAATCTTACGAAAATTTCTCAACATTTAGTAAAAGTGAGATTCTAAAACTATCTTTTTTAATTTTAATTACAATATTTTCAGGGAGTTATTATCCTTTTATTTTAGATCATTTTGGGTATTATGTTCCAAGTGTTGGTTGGCTTTCAGAATTTGGTTTAAGTAAGGGATTGGCAAATCTCAATTTAATTTATGCACAAATGTCGGTTTGGCATATTTTTCAGGCTGGCTTTTCGCATTTTTCTGATACGTTTTTAAGAATAAATGTGGTTTTTCTTATTACATTTCTCCTATATATTTTTGAAAAAAAAATGTGGAGCTTACTCTTTATTTCGCCCGTTTTTTTACTTTTTATTCAATCTCCAAGCCCAGATTTACCTGCTATTGTTCTATCTCTGATTGTTTTAAATGAAATCATCAAAGGAAATACAAACTTCAAATTGCTTTTTGCTTTTTCGGTGTTTGTTTTTACCATAAAACCGACGATGATTTGGCTACCGATTTTTGTTTTTTTGTATTTTTTCAAAAAAGAAAATTTCAAATTTCTTTGGCTCGGTGTTTTATTGGGGGTGATTTACGTTTTTAAAAATATTTGGTTGTTTGGATATCCATTTTTCCCAGTTCAGATTGGTGGTTTTGGAGTGTCTTGGCTGCCCAATTCAGAAACTCTACGGTATTCTTCGGAAGTTGCCATCACCAAAACCTATGACCTGCAATATTCTATTTCAGAAATTCAAAAATTTACGACTTGGGATTACATTCATCATTGGTTTACATTACATTCTTACAAAAAATACATCCATTTTGCGTTGATATTTTCTTTGATCTTTTTCGGGATTTTCGCCTTTAAAAAGAAAGATAAATTAACTGCTATTTTATTCATTTCTATAGTGTTAAAAAGTGTTTTAGTTCTTTTGTTTTCAGCGCAATATAGGTTTTTTCTTGAGGTATTTTTTGTGATTTTTATACTGGTTTTTCATTCAAAAATTAAAGAAAAATTAGGATTGTTGAGTTTCAGTTTTGGAGCTTTGGTTATTTTATTTTTAATGAGTTTTCCTAAAATTTTACAATCTCAAATTCCTACTTTTAAACTAGGGTATTTTATGGAAGGTTTTACTAAAAATCAGTTTTTAAAACCAGCTTATTTTGCCTTAAATTCTTACCAAACCTTCAAAATCGGTAATTTGGAATTCAATGTTCCGAACTATGATTTATGTTTTGATACACCTCAACCTGCGCTTTCGCCAGATGCTGTGAAAAAATATTTCGAAGCTGGTATTTTCCCTCAAAAAATATCTGAAAATCTAAAAGATGGTTTTGTTTGGAGGAAACTTTCGGAAAAAGAAAAAAAAGAGTTGAAAAAAATTATTTCAAAATTCTGATACAAGTTATGTAATTCGAGTTATATGTTTGCAAAAATTTCATAACTCACAACCCGCAACTCGAACCTTTTCCTTAACTTTGCTTCTATGAATAATTTAGGAAATTTTCTCACGCTTTCTACCTTTGGCGAAAGTCACGGAATTGCATATGGCGGAATTATCACCAATTTTCCAGCCGGAATTGAAATTAATTTTGAAGAAGTTCAACATCAGTTAGACCGCAGAAAACCTGGTCAATCAGCAATTGTTACTCAACGAAAAGAGAGTGATACGGTACAATTTCTTTCAGGTACTTTCGAAGGAAAATCTACAGGTACACCTATTGGTTTTGTCATCTACAACGAAAACCAAAAATCTAAAGATTACGACCATATTAAAGATAATTACAGACCGTCTCACGCAGATTTTACCTACGACCAAAAATTTGGAATTCGTGACCACAGAGGTGGTGGGAAATCTTCGGCGCGTGAAACTATCAATTGGGTTGCAGCAGGAGCTTTGGCGAAACATATTTTACCCCAAAATGTAGAAATTTCTGCGTATGTTTCTTCGGTAGGAGAGATTTTCTGCGAAAAACCTTACCAAGATTTAGATTTTTCTAAAATTGATGATAATGATGTGCGTTGTCCAGATGCAGAAACTGCCGAAAAAATGATTGCCAAAATCAAAGAAATTAAGAAAGAAGGAAACACCATCGGCGGAACCATTACTTGTGTCATCAAGAATTTACCAATAGGAATTGGCGAACCTATTTTCCTAAAATTACAAGCAGAATTAGGAAAAGCTATGATGAACATCAACGCGGCAAAAGGTTTTGAATACGGAAGTGGTTTTTGTGGCGCAAAAATGACGGGCAAGGAACATAACGATCTTTTCAACGAAGATTTTACGACCAAAACCAATCTTTCTGGAGGAATTCAAGGCGGAATTTCAAACGGAATGGATATTTATTTCAGAGTAGCTTTTAAACCAATTGCGACACTTTTAAGACCTCAAGAAAGTTTTGATAAAAACGGAAATCCAATTATTGTAGAAGGAAAAGGAAGACACGATCCTTGCGTTTTACCAAGAGCAGTTCCTGTAGTGGAAAATTTGGCAGCTTTTGTTCTCGCGGACTTGTTTTTGATGAATAAAATTAGAAAATTTTAAAATCAAAAATTATGCAAAAATATTGGCAAAATTCCATCACATTTGATGAATACATAAAAGAAACAGAACGAAGAATTGCGGTTCAAAATCCTGAAGACGAGCATAATGAATATTACGAACTCGGGCTTCAAAGAATGAATAGAACCCTGAAAACCTTCAAAATAGACGAAGAACAATTAAATGTTTTAAAATCTAAAAATTTCAAAGGAAAAATTCTCATCATTTCAGAACCTTGGTGCGGAGATGCAAGTGCTACTGTTCCTGCGGTTTCTAAATTTTTTGAAGCAGCGAATATTGAAGTCAAGATTTTCCTAAAAGATTCTGATACTTCTTTGATTGAACAATTCTTAACCAACGGAACGCAATCTATTCCCAAAATTTTAATTTTAAACGAAGATTTTGAAGTGAAAAATGTTTGGGGGCCAAGACCAAAATTCGGAAATGAATTGTTGAAAAAATTCAAAGAAAATCCAGAAACTTATCCTCGCGAAGAATTCTATAATGATTTACAGGTTTATTACGCCAAAAACCGAGGCAAAGATGCAATCGCAGAATTGTTAGAATTGTTATAATTACTTCTCGCTGATTTTACTGATTTAGAAGATGAAAAATCAGCCAAATTTGCTCAATCAGCGAGAGAAAAGACATACAAATAATGATGAAATTTCTTAAAAAAAACTGGCTCACTCTATTGTTAACAGCTTTTTTGTTGGCAATTTTATTAATTCCGAGTTTTAAAGAATTTGTTCAAAGACAAATCTTAATGAAACCCTCATTAGAAAAAGTAGAAAACGAAGTCACTTTTACACCAGAAGAACTGAATCTTCAGTTGAAAGGAATAAATGTTCCCGATGCTAATTTGGCAGATTTTAAAGATAAACTCGTTTTCCTCAATTTTTGGGGAACTTGGTGTCCTCCTTGCAGAGCAGAGTATCCTAGCATTCAGAAATTGTATGATGCCAAAAAAGACAAGGTGCATTTTGTACTAATTGCTATGCAAGATCAAGAAGAGGCTGTGAAAAAATTTTTGACAGAAAATGAATACACCACACCGGTCTATATAGCAACCAGCCCTATTGCAGAAAAAATGCTTCCGAAATCCTTTCCTACCACCTATATTATCGGTAAAAATGGCAGAATTTTAAAAAAAGAAGAGTATGCAAGTGATTGGGATTCAGATTCTGTGCGTCAGTTTATTGATTCTGTTTCTAAATTCTAATATTTTGTAATTTGGCAAACTATTTGATTAGTAAATGATAACCAAAAACAAATATTAATTATAGAAAATGAAAAAATTTCTTTTGCTTTTTCAGGCCTTCGGAAAAAATGGTCTGTTTGCTAAAGTTCCGCACATTATCAGAATGGTAAAAGCAGCAAAAAAAGGAGAATATAAGATGGATTTTAAATCAGTTTTAATTCCATCATTAGCCATAATTTACATCCTTTCTCCGCTAGATATTATACCAGATTGGATTCCTGTAATTGGCGCATTAGATGATTTCGGAATTCTAGCTCTTACGCTTCCGTTTGTTTTAAAAGAATTAGAAAAATTCTTAGCTTGGGAACAAGAACAAAAGAATAGAACCAATAACATCACAGACGCCGAAATTATTCAATAAGACATTTGTGTTTTTTAATAAAGAATCGCTTCAAACAATTTTTTTGTTGGAGCGATTTTATTTTTTGATAAAAAATTTTATTTGGCGCACCAGATTTTAGCTTCTTTTCACGGTCAGTCCGCCTCCAGTTCCCGCTTTTTTATGATTTTTTGCCACCACCAAAACCCTTTCTGCGTAAATCTTCTAAACGCAAAAAACGCAAAAAGGGTAGCCTGTAAAAATCATAAAAAGAGCTCCACTTCCGTCGGTGCGAGTTCGCTTTTCTGTTATATTTAGAAATTTCCACTATTTTTGTGTTTTAATTAGTAGGATGAAGGATGTTAGATGCGGGAAGTTTCTTGCGAAATTTTTAATCATAATTAAAATAACATCCATCATCAAACATCAAACATTAAAAAATAAATTGAAAACCCTCATTTCCATTATCGGCTCTACAGGAATTGGCAAAACAAAACTCGCCATCGAAATCGCAAAACATTTTGATACAGAAATTATCTCTTGTGATTCTAGACAGTTTTTCAAGGAAATGAAAATAGGAACAGCCATGCCAACTCCTGAAGAATTAGCTGCTGTAAAACATCATTTTGTGGGTAATCTTTCTGTTACAGATTATTATTCCATTGGTCAATACGAAACAGATGCTTTGCGAAAAATAGAAGAAATTTTCTTAGAAAAAGACACCGTAGTTTTGGTTGGCGGAAGCATGATGTACGAAAAAGCAGTAGCAGAAGGTCTCAATGATTTGCCGACTGCCAATGCAGAAAACCAACAAAAACTAGAAAAAATCTGGAAAGAAGAAGGCTTAGAAAAACTACAAAAAATACTTGAAAATCTAGACGAAGAGTATTACAGCGTCGTTCACAAAGAAAATCCGAGAAGATTGCTCAGAGCAATAGATGTAATTTGGCAAACTGGTAAAAAATTCTCAGAATTAACTGCAATACCTACCGAAAAACGCAATTTTAAATTGCATAGAATAGGAATTAAAGCACCTAGAGAAATAATGTATGAGAGAATAAACCGGCGTGTAGATACAATGCTAGAAAATGGCTTGTTAGATGAAGTGAAAACTTTGATTCCATACAAAGATTTAGTGTCACTTCAGACCGTAGGTTATACCGAAATTTTCAAATATTTAGATGGTATTTGGAGTTTAGATTTTGCAATAGAAGAAATTAAAAAAAACTCTCGCAGATATGCCAAACGCCAGGAAACCTGGAACCGAAAAGTAGAAAATGTAACTTGGCTAGATTATGATTATTCTGATGAAGATTTGGGAGCTATTCTCTCGCAGATTTAGCGGATTATGCTAATTTTAATCTGCTAAATCTGCATAATCAGCGAGAAAAGAATAAACAAAAGCACCGAAATTTCGGTGCTTTCTTGTGATTAGTTGTTGAATGTTATATGATATTATGAATTGGATTCCGGTGCATTTTGTTTCCAATGTCTTCTGAAATTTCCGTTCTGGAAATCATCTTTGAATTTTGAGAATTCTTCATCGCTCATATTTCTTACTTTGTCTAGAAAAGACAATCTTCTTTGTTTGAAGTTTTTGCATTTTCCATCTTTTTCACAATGTCCTTTTGCTAATTTAGCAATACCTACTACGGCTAAAGCAGCGAGTGCTACTTTCCAAAAATTTTTCATAATTTTAAAATGTTATAAGTTGATATTTCTTTTTATAGTAAGACGATTGAGCGGTTTTTTTACTTTAATTATTTTGTGATTTTTTTCTCAAACTTCTTACATTTAATAAGACGAATGTTCAGTAATATTACTTTAATAATTTTGTAAAAATTTTAATTTTTTTTGTAGAATTGAAAATAAGCTCCGTAGGAGCGACAGAAAATAAAAAAAACGGACCATCGTCCGTTTTCATTAACCTTATTTATTTTAACATCTTCCTCGGAATCTGTCTTTCCATTTTTGTTTAAAATTTTCTCTTTCTTCATCACTCATATTCATAAATTTATCTCTTAGTTCTTCTTTCATAGATTGTTGGTGTTCGTTATTTCCGCAGCAATTTCTAAAATGTTCTTTCATTTTATGGTGCTTTCCGCCGCCTTTGAAACCTCCGAAAAGTAATTTACTCAAGATAAAAATTCCTACCGCTTGCCAATATGTAATGGTTTTTACACCAATTACTTCGGGCAAAATACCGTTCCAAAGAAGCATTACTACATAAGGTAATAGAAATAGAGCTGCTATAAAAAGAAGCGCCATTAGAAATTTTCCTTTTTTATGGTGTGTGTTCATATTTATTAAAAATTTAATTCGTTATATAAATGTTGGAGTCTTTTTCTGAGATGTTTTACAGCATAACCTTTTCTGCTTATAATGGTTTTTAGGTTTTCGCCTTTTTGATCTGCAATTTCCTGAAGCGTAAAATCCTCGATTTCATTTAGTAAGAAAACTTCTCTTTGATTTTCTGGCAGTTCGTCTAAAGCTTGCATCAGTTCATTCCAAAATTCTTCTTTAAAAAGTGCCAATTCTGGACTTGCATTTTCGTCTAAAAGAAGGATTTCTTTGAATGAAATTTCGTTTTCGTCATTTTCGTACGTATAATCTTCTAGATTGTCTGTTTTCTTTTTTCGATAATTGTCTGTTACCCTGTTTTGTGCTACTCTATAGAGCCAGGCACTCACATTTTCTAGTTCATCTAAATTGCTTAATCTGCTAAACTGATACCAAACATCTTGTAGAATATCTTCAGCTTCTTCTGTCGTTTTTACTTTTCCACGCACAAAACCGAACAATTTTTTACCAAATTGTTGCACTGTTTCGGTGATAGAAAAGTGTCTTTCGTCACTCATAGAAGCTGTAGTTATCGTCTCCATATTTCGTAAGACGATTGAAGTTGGTTTTTACTTTAAGAAAATTTTAAAAATTTTATCCACAAATGTAGTTTTTTAATTTCGTACTTTTGCAAGAGTATTTTTAAGGAAGTAATAATGAAACGATATCAAACCTTCAAACTATATCAAACAAAAAAATATCATGGCAAATACACCTTCTAATATGTTAGAATTAGGGACTAGAGCTCCTTATTTTGAACTTCCAAATCCATCAAACAGCAACGAAATCCAGACTCTAGAAGAATTAAAAGGAGAAAAAGGAACTTTGGTGATTTTTATGTGCAATCATTGTCCTTTTGTGTTGCACGTCATTGATAAATTGACAGAACTTTACGAAGATTACAACAATCAAGGGATAGAATTTATCGCTATTAATGCCAATGATGTAGAGAAATATCCAGCAGATTCACCAGAAAAAATGATTGAATTTCAAATCGAAAGAAAATTTGAATTTCCTTATTTGTATGATGAAAGTCAAGCGGTTGCCAAAGCTTATGATGCAGCTTGTACCCCAGATTTTTATTTTTTTGATGATAAATTAGACTTGGTTTATAGAGGTCAAATGGATGATTCTAGACCAGGAAATCAAAAAGAAATTACAGGTGAGGATTTAATTATTGCATTTGAAAATTTACTTTCGGGGAATCCGCAAGAAGAATTACAAAAACCGAGCATAGGATGTAATATCAAATGGAAATAAATTAGAAATGCATCTTTTGGTGTATTCAATTCTTAGTAAGTATGAAATTAATAAACCGCAAAAGTAACAGAAATGTTTGTTGCTTTTGCGGTTTAAATATTTTTAGCTGGTTATACTACACGATATTTTATAGATGCACCGAAATTTTTGGAGTTAAATCTAAATTACTGCTTTACTATCTGAGTTACCTTTTGAGTATTATCAGAAAGAGTATATTTCATCAAATATTTACCAGGTTTTAGTTTATCTAATCTAATTTCGGCAGTATTTGCATTAACTGAAATCTCCAAAACCTGAGTGCCAATAATAGAATAGAAAGTAACAGCAGTTACTCTTAGCGAAGAATTTTTAGCTTTTACGATAATAAAATCTCTTGTAGGATTAGGATACGCTACCAAAGCTCCATCATCAGACTTTTGAGATGTAGATAGCGGTTCTCTCAATGTTTGTTGAGCTTTTATTTCGCTCGAAAACATTAAAAAACTTACCGAAAATGTTACAAAAAATAAAAATTTCTTCATTATACGCTATAGGATTTTACAAATTTATTCAAATTAAAGGATATATGCAATAGTTTTTATTGCCTAAATTTGCAAAGTATAAAACAAATAGTATTCCAAAATGATTATATTTTCAAGAAATAGAAGATTAAGAGTAAATGAAAGCATCAGAAATCTTGTAAGAGAAACCGTTCTCACGACCAATGATTTTGTAATGCCATTGTTCGTAATGGAAGGCGAAAACGCACAAGAAGCCATCGCATCAATGCCTGGGATTTTTCGTAGAACCATAGATTTAACAGTAAAAGAATGTAAAGAATTATTCGCTCTCGGTGTAAAAGCAGTGAATATTTACATGAAAGTTCCAGAAAACTTAAAAGACAATCTCGGTACAGAAGCTTGGAACAAAGATGGTCTTATGCAAAGAACCATCAGAGAAATTAAAAACGCAATTCCAGAAATGATAGTAATGCCAGATGTTGCGTTAGACCCTTATTCAATTTATGGACACGATGGAATTATTACCAACGGAAAAATAGACAATGATGCTACCAACGAAGCTTTGGCAAGAATGTCTGTTTCACTTGCAGAAGCAGGTGTAGATATTGTGGCGCCAAGTGATATGATGGACGGAAGAGTAGCCGCAATTCGCGAAGCTCTCGAAGAAACAGGGCACATCAATGTAGGAATTTTGAGTTATGCCGCAAAATATGCCAGTTCATATTACGGACCTTTCAGAAGCGCGTTAGATTCCGCTCCTAAAGATTTTAATGAAATTCCAAAAGATAAGAAAACCTATCAAATGGATTTTCATAATTCCAGAGAAGCCTTAAACGAAGTTTATAAAGACATCGAAGAAGGCGCAGATATTATCATGATAAAACCAGGTTTGCCTTACCTTGACATTGTCGCAAAAGTGCGTCAAGAAATAGATTTACCAATCGCAGTTTACAATGTAAGCGGAGAGTATGCTATGCTAAAAGCGGCTGCACAAAACGGTTGGTTGGACAATGATAAAGCCATTATCGAAAGTCTTACTTGCATCAAAAGAGCCGGAGCAGATATGATTTTCACTTATGCTGCCAAAGAAGCTGCCATTTTATTAAATAATTAGGGCGCCAATTTCCAGCTTTCGCTACTCGCTTTTTTTTCAGCGACGGCGAAGCCGCCGCTGAAAAAAAAGCTCAAACATGTCGCTCAATCTGGGGCGCAAGGTCAGGAATTTTTAGAACCTAATTTTCTAAAAATAACGATCAGCTCAAAATACAACCAACCCTTTCTGCGTTATAAAGCATGTACAAAAAACGCAGAAAGGGTTTCGCAATAAAAAACAAACAACTTCCGACATCAGACATCCAACATCCAACATCCAACATTTTTCATATCTTTGTCTCTATGATTTTACGTGGCGAAAATTTAATTAAAGAATACGGTCCCAAAAAAGTAGTAAAAGGTGTAACCGTAGAAGTAAAAAAAGGAGAAATCGTAGGTTTACTAGGACCAAATGGCGCTGGTAAAACTACTTCATTTTATATGATTGTGGGCTTGGTAAAACCTACTTCTGGCAAAATAACTTTAGACGGAAAAGACATTACCAATGATGCCATGTACAAACGTGCTCAGAAAGGAATCGGTTATCTCGCGCAAGAAGCTTCTGTTTTTAGAAAATTGTCTGTAGAAGATAATATTTTGGGCGTTTTACAACTGACCAAAAAATCTAAACAAGAACAAATACGCAGAACCAACGAACTGATTGAAGAATTTTCTCTAGAACACGTTCGCAAAAACCGCGGAGATTTACTGTCTGGTGGTGAAAGACGTAGAACCGAAATTGCGCGTTGTCTTGCAACAGACCCAGATTTTATTTTGTTAGATGAACCTTTTGCAGGAGTTGACCCAATTGCTGTGGAAGATATTCAGAAAATTATAAGAAGTTTGGTAAAGAAAGATATTGGCGTTCTCATTACCGACCACAACGTTCAGCAGACTTTGGCAATCACCAATAAAACTTATATTATGTTTGAAGGAAATATTTTGAAAGAGGGTTTACCAGAAGATTTAGCCAATGATCCAGATGTAAGAAGAGCTTATCTTGGTGAGAATTTTAGATTTGAAAAGTTTTAGAAACATCCAACTTCCAACATCCAGCATCTGACAATTTTATGAAAATCTACACCAAAACAGGCGATAAAGGCGAAACCTCATTGTATGGAGGAACCAGAGTTTCTAAAGCAGCTGCAAGAGTAGAATCTTACGGAACTTTAGACGAACTCAATGCTTTTATAGGTTTAGCAAAAGCCGAAATTTCTGACGAAAAAGTTTTGAATCAATTGAAAAAAATTCAGTTTGATTTATTTACTGTGGGCTCAGAAGCAGCAACACCAACGGATAAAATGCTTTTGGCGAACGGAAAATCACGTTTAGATTTAATGATTTCTGAAAAAGAAATTACAGAATTAGAATATTGGATGGATGATTTTGATACTGAACTAGAACCGCTAAAATTTTTCATTTTACCAAGCGGCGGAAAAGCAGCGGCAACACTTCACGTTTGTAGAACCGTTTGCAGAAGAGCAGAACGAAGCATGGTTTTCCTTAACGAGACCGAAGAAGTAAGACCAGAACTCATTAAATATCTCAATAGATTGTCTGATTATCTTTTTATTTTGGCAAGATATATTTCTAAAATTTCTAACGAAAAAGAAGAATTTTGGAATCCTTCGGAAAGAACTTAGTGAAATTAAAAATGCAAGGACCAGATAAACACATTATATTTCCTTTAGAAAATTACAGAAGACTTTGTTTTCTAAAAAATATTATCAAAAATCCCAATATTATTGTTGGTGATTATACTTATTATGATGATTTTGAAGAGGTGCATAATTTTGAAAAAAACGTAAAATATCATTTTGATTTTACAGGCGATCAACTCATCATTGGTAAATTTTGTATGATAGCTTCAGATGTGAAATTTATTATGAACGGAGCTAATCACTTAAGCAACGCCATAAGTACTTATCCTTTCTCCATTTTTGGCAATGGTTGGGAAAACGCAATGGAAGGAAAAATATATCCTAACAAAGGAAATATAGAAGTTGGCAATGATGTATGGATTGGCTATAATGCCACAATTATGGCTGGTGTAAAAATTGGCGACGGAGCAATTATTGCTACCAATTCTACTGTAGTTTCAGATGTAGAACCATATTCTATAGTTGGCGGAAATCCTGCCAAAGAAATCAAAAAAAGATTTTCATCTGATGTTATTTCTAGACTTTTAAAGCTGCAATGGTGGAATTGGGATATTGAAAAAATTACCAAAAATGTTCAAAATCTTACGGATTTAGATCTCGAAAAATTAGAAAAAAATGTCTAAAACCGCTCTGCTTTTCATCAACGGAACTCCACCGAAAAACCTTCCCAATACAGAAGGTTATACTGTAATTGCTTGTACTGATGGTGCTTTTCATTATTTGAAAGAGAAAAATTTTCCTTTAGAAAAGTTAGATTTTATTTCTGGTGATTTTGATTCTCATACAGGAAGTGATGAAAATATTTATTATGAAAAATTTATCTATACACCCGATCAAAATTTTACCGATTTCCAAAAAGCATTGGATATTCTAAAAAATAAAAACATCAAAAAAGTAGATGTTTACGGAGGTAGTGGTGGTGAACAAGACCATTTTCTGGGGAATCTTCACGTAGCTTTTTTGTTTAAAGATTTAATGGAGATTACTTTTTATGATGAATTTTCTAGCTATTTTTTTATTCCGAAAGATTTTGAAATAAATAACGTAGAAGGTAAAATGGTTTCACTTCTTCCTTTTCCCAAAGTAGAAAATTTGGTGACAGAAGGTCTTAATTGGGGACTCAAAAATGAAGATTTAGAAATTACTAAACGCATCGGAACTAGAAATTTTGCCACAAAAAGCACCGTTAAAATCTCTTACAGTGATGGTGATTTATTGGTTTTTATCGGTCAATAGACACTTTGCAAGATACATCATCTATAGAATTCTAATTTCCTATATTTTGTATTTTAAAAATTTTAATTTTTAGCATAAAAATCCAATCTTTTTTATCATTTTTGTACTCTTAAAATTTTGTATAATTTCTGGTAGCTTTTCATCGAGTTCCCGAAGTCATAACCCTTTATTTATCAATGAAAATAAAATATTCTGAACTGATTGATCAAACGCTTTATTTTCCTCAGGAAGAACTAAAGTACGAAGATCATCAACTTTACTTTCACGATATTCCTTTGATGGATTTGGTAGAAAAATTTGGTACTCCGCTTAAATTCAGTTATTTACCAAAGATTTCTGATAATATTAAAAGAGCCAAAAGTTGGTTTAAAGACGCCATCAAAAAAAACGAATACAAAAATTCTTACCGATATTGCTATTGCACCAAATCTAGTCATTTTTCTTTTGTTTTAGAAGAAGCCCTTAAAAATGATATTTCACTAGAAACATCTTCTGCTTTTGATATCGACATTGTAAAAAATTTATATGACAATGGTAAGATAGACAAAAGTATAGAAGTGGTTTGCAATGGTTTTAAAACTGATGATTATTTGAACAAAATTTCAGATTTAATTAATAATGGTTTTGAAAACATTATTCCTATTTTGGATAATTACAGAGAACTCGATAAATTGACCGAAAGCATAGATGCTACATTTGATATCGGGATAAGAATTGCATCAGAAGAAGAGCCAAAATTCGAATTCTATACCAGCAGATTGGGGATCGGTTACAAAGATATTATCCCTTATTACAGTCAAAAAATTGCAGAACACCCGAATGCAAGGCTGAAAATGCTTCACTTTTTTATCAATACAGGAATTAAAGATACTTCTTATTACTGGAATGAATTGTTCAAATGTTTGCGTGTATATGCACGTTTGAAAAAAATAGCTCCTGAAGTAGATTCATTAAATATAGGTGGAGGTTTCCCGATTAAAAGTTCTCTTCAGTTTGATTATGATTATGAATATATGGTAGGCGAAATTGTCTATCAAATTAAAAAATTCTGCGAGGAAGAAGGGGTAGAAGAACCAAATATTTATACAGAATTTGGGAGTTTTACAGTGGGTGAAAGTGCAGGGAATTTATACCAAATTATTTCTCAAAAACGCCAAAACGACAGAGAAAAATGGAATATGATAGACTCTTCTTTTATGACTACATTGCCAGATTCTTGGGCGATTTCTAAGAGATTTATTATGCTGCCACTTAACCGTTGGGAAGATTCTTATGAAAGAGTATTTTTGGGAGGTCTTACCTGTGACTCAGATGATTATTATAATTCTGAACAGCACGCTAATGCGATTTACTTGCCTGTTTTTAGTGATACCAAACCTCTTTATATTGGCTTTTTTAATACAGGTGCTTATCAAGAAACAATCAGTGGTTTTGGAGGGATACATCATTGCTTAATTCCACAGCCGAAACATATTTTGATACAAAAAGCTAAAAATGGGAAATTGATTTACGAAGTTTTCAGCGAAGAACAAAAACCAGAAGACGTACTTAGTCTTTTAGGATACAAATAATAGGAAGGTTCAGAAATTTCTGAACCTTTTTTAGTGCTTTTCATTCGAGATTTTATATATTTTTCTTTCAATTCTTTGATAAAAAATTTAAAATTATTAAATATTTAAATAAATAATTAATCAATAAAGTATTATTGTTGATAATAAGCTTGTTGTTTAAAACTTTTTAAAAAAAATAATCTTATTTTGCGATTTCGGCATAGATTTTATTATTAAATTTGATGAATCAAACAATTTAATTCAAACACTATGAAAAAAATTTTTCAAATGGCTGCTTTGGCACTTATGGTATCTACAGTAGCTATATCTTGCAAAAAAAAACCTAATGACACAGAGTTAGCTACTCAGGCTACAGAAATTGTAAAAGCTAATCCTACTGCTTCTGTAGAAGTAAAAGATGGTGTAGCTCATCTTAGCGGAACTTTTGCAACTCAAGCAGAAAAAGATGCTATGATTGCTTCTCTAAAAGCGATTACTGGTGTAAAAGACGTAATGGATATGGCAAGTGTAACTCCTGCTGCTGTTGTAGAAACAGCCTCTGTAGTAGATCCTGCTGTTCAACAAAAATTAGCAGACGCTGTTAAGGATTTTAAAACGGTAAAGGTGGAAGTTGTAAATGGTGAACTTACTCTAACTGGTGATGTAACTGCAGAACAAGCAAGAAAAATCAAAATGTCTGTAGATGCACTTAAATTAGGAAAAGTAAACTTCAAGTATAACGTAAAAAAATAATCTGAAATATGTCATTACAAGATAAATACGCAAGTGTAGTTTCTGCAGCACAAGCAGCAGGAGTTGCAGACTTAAAAGTAGTAGAACAAGATGGTATTTTATACATCTCTGGAACTACTAGTACCAATGATGCTAAAGATGCAGTTTGGAACGCTCTAGGTGCTATAGACGCTACTTACTCTGCATCTGATATCAATATAGATGTGCAAGTTTCTGGATTAGCTGCTGGAACGCCTCTTACCGTTGTTACTGAAAGCTCTAACCTTAACATAAGACAAGAGCCATCTACAGAAGCTACTGTAGTAGGTAAAGCTGCAAAAGGTGAAACAGTAACTTTGGTAGAACAAACTTCTGGTGAATGGTGGAAGGTTTCTACAAAAGATGGAGAAGAAGGCTATGCTTATTCTAGATATCTAAAAGCTTAATAAAACTTACAAACATACTTATAAACCTCTGATTTTTCAGGGGTTTTTTGTTATATTTGTTTTTAATAATTTAAACCTGATGAAAAAAATCACTTTTCTTTTTTTAGCACTTACTCTTTTGCTGCAAAGTTGCTATACTTATCAATCTATAAAAGCGCCCAAAGACGGAAAACAACTTACTATACAAGAACAGATAAAGTCTGAACAGGTTTATAAAATAGAGGTAGATAATAAAACCTATAAAATAAAGGCTATAAAATGGGAGCAAGATTCTCTAGTAGCACAAACCAGTCTAAAGAAAGACATCAGGAAAAATTTTTCTGCAAAACAAATTACCAATGTTAAAGAAAGACGATTTTCAGACACGCGTTCTAATATACTGACTGTAATTTCTTACATAGCATTAGGAACAGGTATTGTTTTTCTAATTAATAAAATGTAAAATACTAAGATTTTTTTCTCAGTAATTTTTAAAACATATATTTGTAAAACATAGAAAAAAGAATATGAAAGGACAAAATAAACTTTTTTTCGCCATTATTATTGCTCTGGTTTTAGGGGTTATTATTGGAGGAATTGTACATACGCAATTTCCAGATAGTACAGAATCTTTTTCTAAAAATATAAAACTTCTAGGTACTATTTTTATTAGATTAGTTCAAATGATTATTGCGCCATTGGTATTTACTACACTTGTGGTAGGTATTGCTAAAATGGGAGATACTGCCATGATTGGCAGAGTGGGCGGAAAAGCGATGCTTTGGTTTATCTCAGCCTCATTAATTTCATTATTGTTAGGTTTGGTTTTAGTTAATTGGTTAGAACCAGGTCACGTTACCAAATTACCAATTCAAGATGCTAATTCTGTTTCTGAAATTATTAACAATAGCAAAGGGTTTTCTCTAGAAGATTTTGTGAAACACATTGTTCCTAAAAGTATTTTTGAAGCTTTTGCCACCAATGAAGTTCTGCAAATTGTACTTTTTTCCATTATGTTTGGGATAGCACTTTCGCAGTTTAGTGATGATTATTCTAAACCAATTATCAAAGCATTAGATGTTATTGCACACGCTATATTAAAAATGGTAAGCTACATTATGTGGTTTGCTCCACTTGGTGTATTGGGCGCTATAGCTGCGGTAGTTTCTACCAATGGTTTTGAGATTTTTAAAGTTTACGCAATCTACCTCAGAGATTTCTTTTTTGCATTAGGAATACTTTGGTTAATATTATGTATTATAGGATATTTAATCTTAGGAAACCGATTATTTGAATTGTTAAGAAGAATAAAAGCCCCTTTATTAATTGCCTTTTCTACCACCAGTTCAGAAGCTGTTTTTCCAAAACTGGTAGAAGAATTAGAACGTTTTGGTTGTAATAATAGAATCGTTTCTTTTATTTTACCATTAGGATATTCATTCAATCTAGATGGAAGTATGATGTATATGACTTTTGCCTCTATCTTTATTGCGCAGATATATGGAATTGAGATGAGTGTAGGTCAGCAAATTACGATGCTTTTGGTTTTAATGCTTACCAGTAAAGGTATTGCAGGTGTTCCTAGAGCCAGTTTGGTGATTATTGTAGCTACTTGTTCTATGTTTGGCATTCCGCCAGAAGGTATCGCATTAATTTTACCAATAGACCATTTCTGTGATATGGGAAGAAGTATGACCAATGTACTTGGGAATGCACTCGCAACTTCCGCAGTTTCTAAATGGGAAGGACAATTAGACCACCACGGTGGCGAATTATAAAAACAAAAAAACTCCGAATTCGGAGTTTTTTTATTGAAAATTTTCAGAGAGATTAATTAATAACCTCCAGAGATTTCTTCATTTTTAATTAATGCTTTCGCAGAAGACGTGCCAATTCTTTTTACGCCCATATTAATCATATTTTCTGCTTCTTCTGGAGTTCTTACACCACCTGCTGCTTTCACTGGCAATTTGCCAGCGTTGGCAAGCATTATTTTTATGCCTTCTACGGTAGCACCGTTCGGTTTTCCGCCTTCGGTTTTGTAGAAACCTGTAGAAGATTTCACAAATATTTTTTCTAAATCTTCATTGCTGAAATTTTCTTCTGCCCAAGTAGCAATTTTCTTAGTAATATCTGCAATTTGATTATCAGTAAGCGCAGCAATTTCGATAATCCATTTCGCGATTTTGCCATTCTCTAAACAAAGTTGAGTACATTGTACAAATTCTTTTTTTACTAAGTCTAGTTCGCCATTTTTATAAGCTTCGTAATTAATTACGAAATCTAGTTCATCTACTCCGTCTTCTATTGCTTTTTGGGCTTCAGACAGTTTATGCTCGATAGAATAAGTGCCTTCGTGGAAACCAATTACTGTTCCAATGACTACATTAGAATTTTTTTCAGAAAGAAAAGTTCTTACCTGTTTTACATAATCAGGTCTAATCATCACAGCAAAAATATCATTATCAATAGCTTCTTGAGCAAGATCAATAACAATTTTAAGTGTTTCTTCTTCAGAAAGACCAGATTGTGCTGGTGTTTTAAGGTAAGTAGAATCTAAATAAGAGTTGATTTTCATCTATATATTATTTTAATTTTCAGATGTAATGCTCATTTTTTTCAAAGAAAAATCTAAAACACAGATTACATTACACTTTTAGTTGTCTATTAATACTTTGCTCCAAAGATATGAAAGTTTCTGTTCTTGTAACACCTTTTAGCTTTTGAATTTTATTAAGGATTTGCATCAAATGATCATTGTCAATACAAAGAACTTTAAGGAAAACCGTCCAGTTTCCTGTGGTGTAGTGAGCTTCTACGATTTCATTAATTTCATTCAAAGATTTTATTAAGTCTTGGAAATGACTAGGCTGATCCATATAAACACCAATATAAGAAACCACTTTATATCCTATTTTTCTTGGATTAAGGAAAGAGACTGAGTTTTCTATTACCCCTGCTGTTTCCAATTTTTTAATTCTTTGGTGTACTGCGGTGGTAGAAATGCCAATGTTTTTAGAAATTTGAGCTAAAGAGGTTTTAGCATTGTCCATTAGCATGTAGATTATTTTTTTATCTACAGCATCTAATTTGTAGCCTAGTTCTGTTACGCTTTTCATTTTTATTTATTTATTTATTTATTTATTTCTGTTTTCAAAACTACAAATACGGGATAGTGATCACTATAGCCACCTAAGTAGCGTGTACCTGAGTATGTTCGAAAGGGTCTGCCTTGGAATTTTTTGTCCCAATTGCTAATTTTGTCCGAATTAAAAACTACTGCTTGTTGGAATTTAATAGTGGTTTCTGGCTCGAAGAAGTTCTCAGATAATATAATCTGATCAAAAAGTAAACCTTCTTTGTAATGAAAAGTGGAATAAATTTTCTGATGATAGAGTTCTAAAAATTCGTTTCTGAAAATTTTATTTTTTTCATCATCATAAAGTATTTTCACTACATTTTCTTCAATAGGATTTTCATTAAAATCGCCGCAAACAATAATTGATTCTCTACTTTCCTGAGATATTTTTACTATTTTCTCTCTTATAGAATCTAGTATAAAAGCTCTCTTAGGTTTATTAATATCTTTTTCTCTTTTTGATGGCAAATGTGCTACAAAAACGTTAATAATCCTTTGGTTGTAATAGTTTAATCTGCAATGTAAGACATCTCTGGTAGTGTCTAGATCGTCAGAATTTTCATGGTGTTTTTCAAATACGAAAGAGATAGCTTCAGAGTCTAAAACGCTAATTTTTCTCTTATCATATAAAAGTGCAGTATCTACACCTCTCTCGTCTAGAGAATCATAATGAACAATTCCAAAGTTGTTATTGAAAGGTTCTAACTCTACTAGGTCTTTTAGATTTTCTTGGTTATTAATTTCTGCTAGACCTATAATCATTGGTAAAACACCTTCTTTCTCTTCTATGAGTCTGAAAACATTTGCAATTTTATGCAATTTGTTTTGGTATTTTCTTTCGTCCCAATTTCTAAATCCCGAAACTGTAGGGTCTAGTTTATGAATAGGTTTCGGGTCTGGCGAAAATAAATTCTCTACGTTGTAAAAAAGAACTAATTCTTTATTTGAATATTTTGCCATCTCCTCTATCAAAAATTATGATTTTACAAAATTAGTAAAATTTATTTACTTTCTTTAATAATCTTTCAGCAAATCGGGTCTCTTCTTTTTCGTGATTTCTATTGCCATTTCGTGACGCCACTCTTCAATCTTTCCAAAATTCCCACTGAGAAGTACTTCTGGCACTTTCATTCCTTTGTAAACCTCTGGTTTTGTATAGATTGGGGGTGACAATAAATCATCTTGAAAACTATCCGTCAATGCACTTTGTTCATCATTTAGAACCCCAGGCAAAAGTCTTATAATAGCATCTGCTAATACACAAGCTGCTAATTCTCCGCCAGTTAAAACGAAATCTCCTATAGAGATTTCTCTCGTTATATGTAAATCTCTAATTCTTTGGTCTATCCCTTTGTAATGCCCACATAATAAAATTAGATTTTTTTTCAATGAATAGGTATTGGCTATTTTTTGGTTAAAAGTTTCACCATCTGGTGTAAGATAGATAACGTCATCATAATCTCTTTCTGCCTTTAATTTAGAAATGCACAAATCCAGAGGTTCACAAGTCAATACCATACCAGCACCGCCGCCATATACGGTGTCATCTATTTGGCGATGTTTATTAAATGCATAATCTCGAACATTATGAAAATGTACTTCTGCCAAACCTTTCTCCATTGCGCGTTTTAAGATAGAAGTTCTGAAGGGACTTTCCATTAAATCTGGTACTGCGCTTATTATATCAATTCTCATTGTTCGGTTTTATTTTTTTTGTTAGGAAGAATAATGAGTCTTAAAGATGAATCTCTATTAATATAACTCCACATCCAATTGAAAAAAATGGCTAATTTATTTCTAACACTTAAAATTAGCATTAAATGTAGAAACATCCAAAAATACCAAGCAAATAATCCTTGAAATTTTAATTTAGGCAAATCTACCACAGCTCTGTGTTTACCTATAGTTGCCATACTTCCGCGGTCTATATACTCATATTCTGTCCAGTCTTTTTCAGATTTTTTTAAAAAATTTTGAGCCAAATTTTTCCCTTGGTTAATGGCTACATTGGCTACCTGAGGATGCGCATTGGGATATTTAGGGGTTTCCATATAGGCAATATCACCTATGGCAAAAATATCATCAAAACCTTTTATTTTATTATATCTATCTACAATATATCTGTTATTTTTGACCGAAGTTTCTTCTAATCCTGCAATCAGATTTCCAGTAACACCAGCTGCCCAAATTACATTATTACTTGGGATAATTTGACCACTTTTTAAGAAAACTTTGTCGCCATCATAATCTATTACTCTATCATCAGAGATAAATTTTACTCCAAGATCTTTCAGATATTTTTCAGAATTTTCTTGAGATTGTGGGCTCATTACTGCTAGTGGTTTTTCGGTAGAACTTACCAAAATAATATCTAAATCATTAAAATTCATTCTAGGATAATCTCTTGGTAAAATGTCTTTTTTCATTTCGGCAAAAGCACCTGCTAATTCTACACCTGTAGGTCCTGAACCTACAATTACGATATTCCAATTGCCATCATCACTAGATTTTCTTTCGATAATAAGTTTTTCAAAAGTGAGTAATATATGATTTCTGATAGAGATAGCTTCTTGTGTATTTTTCATTCCATAAGCTAAACTCTCCATCTTTTGGTTGCCAAAAAAATTGGTTTTACAACCTGTAGCGATTACCAGTTTGTCATAATGAAAAGTGGCATCTTCAGTAATAATTTTATGCTCCGAAGGTA
>DDFD01000094.1 GCA_002337005.1 Flavobacteriales bacterium UBA1937
AGAAAAATAGCTTCGAAAAACCAGACCGAATTTCTATAGGAGCTGCTGGTCCTGTGGTAGATGGGATTTGCCATACCACTAATATTATCTATAAAATAGATGTAAGAGACCTAAAAAGAGACCTTGGTGTAGATAAAGTTTACTTGATAAATGATTTAGAAGCTACCTCTTTTGGTTTGGCAGAAGTAGATGATGAATTTATGAAAACCATAAGGCAAGGAAATCCTTCTATTGGCGGACATATAGCGGTGCTAGCTCCAGGAACAGGCTTAGGTGAGGCTTGCCTTTTTTGGGACGGAAAATACCTAAGACCAATGCCTTCAGAAGGTGGGCATAGCGAATTTGCACCAAGAACAGAAGTAGAATTTGAACTCATGAAATTTCTGCAAAAAACCTATGGCGAAATCATTATTTGGGAGCGCTTGGTTTCTGGACCAGCTATTTTTAAAATTTATCAATTCCTGCGAGATGTAAAAGGTCACGAAGAACCAGGTTGGCTTACTCAGAAATTTGAAGAAGAAGCAGATAAATCTGCGGTGGTAAGTCATACTGCTATGCGTGAGCTTAATCCTACTTGTGTTTTGGCAATGGAGATGTTTGTAGATTTTATGGCACGTAGAGCTAATAATATGGTGCTTAATTATAAATCTACAGGAGGTTTGGTTTTAGGAGGAGGAATTCCGCCAAGAATTTATAATTTCATCAATAAAGATAAATTTGAAGCCAGCTTTTTAAAATGTGATGAGATGGAACCGCTGTTATCAGAAATTCCTATTTATCTCAATCTAAATAGCAAAACTGGTTTATACGGAGCTGCTTATTATGGCGCTTTTTCGGAATAGAATGAAAAAATTAAAGATAATATAATTTGATAAAATGAAAAAATTACTCATTAGTGCGTGTTTTTTGGTAATGGCTAATCTGGCTTTTGCTCAAGAAATTACGCTAGACAAAATCTACTCGGGTTACTATCGCGGAAAAGGAATTTCTGGAATTTCTTCGCTTAAAGATGGTGAAAATTATGCCGTGATAGAACGTGAAGGAATCGTGAAATATTCTTACAAAACTACTCAAAAAGTAGGAACTTTGGTAGAAGGAGGTTTTGAAAGTTATACTTTTTCTGATGACGAGTCTAAAATTCTTCTCCAAAAAGAATCAGAACCTATTTACAGACATTCTTTTTTAGGAAAATTTGATGTTAAAGATTTAAAATCTGGTAAAATCATCAGTTTAAATAACGGAAATTTCGTGCAAGAACCAAAATTTTCTCCAGATGCTGCTAAAGTGGCATTCGTGGTAGATAATAACTTGTATTACCAAGACTTAGCTTCGGGTAAAATCACTCAAATTACTACAGATGGTAAGAAAAATTCTATCATTAATGGTATTGGAGATTGGGTGTATGAAGAAGAATTCGGGCATGCAGATTTTTACCAATGGAGCAAAGGTAGTGATGCCTTAATCTTTGTAAAATCAGACGAAAGCAATGTTCCTGAAATTAATATCCCGATCTATGGGAAGAATCTATATCCGAAATTAATGACCTACAAATATCCAAAAGCTGGTGAAGTAAATTCTACTGTTTCGGCGCATTTGTATCAATTAAGTTCTGGTAAAACTTTAGATTTAAACTTAGGAAGTTTTGAAAATTATTATATTCCTCAGGTTTATAGCACTGCAAAAAATGATGAGGTAGCTTTGGCAACAAGTAACAGGCATCAGAATAAAGTAGATATTCTAAAAGTAAATACTTCTACCGGTGCGGTTTCTAAATTAATTTCAGAAACAGATAATGCTTGGATTGAAACAGACGGAATGACATTAGAGTTTTTAGATGATAATTCTTTTCTTTGGGCTTCAGAAAGAAGCGGTTTCCGTCATTTATATTGGTTTGATGCCAAAGGAAATCTTAAAAAACCTATAACCAAAGGCAATTGGGAAATCACAGATTATTACGGATTTAATCCTAAAACGAAAGAAGTTTTTATTCAGACTACAGAAAAAGGAAGTTTGAATAAAGTGGTTTCTAAAGTGAATATTGATAATGGTAAAATGATGTTGCTTTCTCAGGCGGAAGGTAATAATAAAGCAGATTTTTCTAAAAATTATCAATACTTCATAGAGACCAATTCTACCGCCAATAAACCTTATGTTTACACCTTAAAAGATGGCAACGGAAAATCTCTGAAAGAACTTCAAAACAATGATGCTTTATTATCAAAATTAAGTGCAGATAACATAGCAACTCGTGAATTTATCACCATTCCGAATGAAGCAGGAGATCAAATGAACGCTTATATCATCAAACCTAAAAACTTTGATCCTAATAAAAAGTATCCATTATTTATGTACCAATATTCTGGACCAGGTTCTCAATCTGTATCAAATTCTTGGGACGGAGGAAACGGACTTTGGTTTAATCATTTGGTTCAAAAAGGATACATTGTAGCTTGTGTTGACGGACGTGGAACAGGTTATAAAGGAACAAAATTCAAAAAAGTAACCTACAAAAATTTAGGAAAATACGAAATTGAAGACCAGATTGCTGCCGCGAAATGGTTCGGAAATCAATCTTATATTGATAAAACCAGAATCGGAATTTTTGGTTGGAGTTTTGGTGGTTATATGACGAGTTTGGCAATGACGAAAGGGGCAGACGTTTTCAAAACAGGAATTGCTGTAGCGCCAGTTACCAATTGGAGATATTATGACTCTATTTACACCGAAAGATTTTTGCAAACACCACAAGAAAATCCTGATGGTTATGACCAAAATTCGCCAACTACCTTTGCTAAATTATTAAAAGGTAAATTTTTATTAATTCACGGTACAGCAGATGATAATGTACATTTCCAGAATTCTATGGAATTTTCTGAAGCGTTAATTCAAAACAAAAAGCAATTTGAATTTATGGCGTATCCCGACAAAAACCACGGAATTTATGGTGGAATGACAAGACCGCAATTGTACCAAAAAATGACAGATTTTATTTTGGAAAATCTATAAGACGGAAAATTAAAAAATATATCAATAGGAGCGGACTTTAGTCCGCTTTTTTTATGAAAATTTCATTGGTTTTAACAGAAATTTTTTTTCATTTATTTTAAAAAACCTATTTTTGAAAAAATTGAAAAAATTAATTTATGAAACAACATCCAAAAGGTTTACCGTTTTTATTTTTCACAGAAATGTGGGAGAGATTTGGTTATTATTTGATTTTAGGAATTTTTGTTCTCTATGCCATTGAACCAGAAGGAATTGGTGGTGGCCTAGGCTTGCCAGATAAAGTAGCAGATGATATTTTCGGAACTTATATTGCGCTTACTTATCTTACTCCGTTTTTAGGAGGATTTTTGGCAGATAGAGTGTTAGGATATGTAAAATCTATTTATTTGGGTGGATTTTTAATGGGAATAGGATATATAGGATTGGGTATTTTTAAAGACTTACCACTTTTTTATACCTCTTTAGGATTAATTATTGTAGGAAACGGATTTTTTAAACCTACGATTTCTACCCTTTTAGGAAACCTCTATTCTGAGCCAGAATACAAAGACAAAAAAGATACAGGTTACAATATTTTCTATATGGGAATTAATATTGGGGCTTTTGTTTGTAACATCATTGCAGCATTTATGCGTAATAAATTTGGTTGGGGAGAAGCATTTATCACCGCAGGAATAGGAATGTTTTTAGGATTAATCATTTTCTCTTTTGGGTTAAAACACGTTAAAAAAGCCTCTGAAATGAAACCAGCCGAAAAAGGCGATACTAAAATTTCTGATGTTTTGGTTAAGGTATTCTTACCAGCTATTATTGCGGGAGCTATTGGTTGGGTAGTGCCTACGTTGGTTTTAGGAAAAACAATTTTTGGTAGTACCAATACAGATGCCTTTATTTTTGCGTGTATTCCTGTGATTTATTTTTATGCTTCATTATATTTTAAAGCCAATTCTGAGGAAAAAAGACCAATCGGAGCTTTGCTTTCTATCTTTTTAGTAAGTATGTTTTTTTGGGCGATTTTCAAACAAAATGGTACTGCACTAACACGTTGGGCAAATTATTACACGGATAGAAGTGTTCCAGCATCTTTTGAAAAACCATTAGAAAATATATATATGGTAGATGGTAAAGATTTTAAAGACAAGGAAGTTTCTGTTTATGATAATCAATTCCAAACTCAAAAAGACGCAGACGGAAAAACAATAAAAACTACTGGAAAAGATATTTATTTTAAAAATATTGCCCCAGAGAAAAGGGCAGAATTAGAAAAAAATCCTGACCAAAAAGTCTATCTCTACAATACCGAATTGTTTCAATCGATTAATCCGTTTTGGGTAATTGCTTTAACACCTGTGGTAGTTGCATTTTGGGCTTTTCTGAGGAAACGAAAAAAAGAACCAACTACACCTACCAAAATTATGATTGGTTTGTTTATTACTTCCTTATCTTGTTTGGTGATGGTTTTTGCTGTTTTCGCAGGAGATAATGGAGCGGTTAAAGTTTCGCCGCTTTGGTTGGTGGCAAGTTATGGAGTAGTTACCATAGGTGAGTTGTGTCTTTCTCCGATGGGATTGTCTGTTGTTTCTAAGCTATCGCCAACTAGAATTACCGCATTGATGATGGGAGGTTTCTTTTTGGCAAATTCTGTAGGGAACAAACTTTCGGGGATTTTGGCAAGTACTTGGTACAGTTATGAGAACAAAGAATACTACTTCTTGGTAAATTTCGGGCTGCTTCTTTTTGCCACTATTTTAGGCTTAAGTATGCTGAAAAGATTAAATGCAGTAATGAAAGAAAAAGGAGTTTAATCTCAATAAATAATGATAAATCGCAGTATTTTACTGCGATTTTTTTGTGATATAAAAATGTGGTAGTTTTTCAAAAAAAACTATATTTGTGAATCTTAATAAAAATTTAACAATTAATAAATATGGATACAGTTCAAGCTCAATCTAGACATCCGAAAGGTCTTTGGGTTTTATTTAGTACAGAAATGTGGGAGCGTTTCAATTTCTATGGAATGCGTGCAATTCTAAGCCTTTTTATGGTTCATGCTTTAATGTTGGGCGAATCTAATGCTTCAATTATTTATGGCGGATTTTTAGCATTGTGCTATCTTACTCCTCTTTTAGGAGGTTTTATTGCAGATAAATATTTAGGAAACAGATATTGTATTATGCTAGGAGGGACTTTAATGGCGATTGGTCAATTGCTATTATTTTATAGCGCTATCTCATTTAGTACAAGTTTAGAGTCTTCTAAGGCAATTTTTTGGTTAGGTTTATTAGTAATCATTTTTGGAAATGGTTTTTTCAAACCTAATATTTCTTCTATGGTAAGTAGCCTTTATCCAGCTAGTGAGAAAACTAAATTAGATTCTGCTTTTACTATTTTCTATATGGGGATTAATATTGGTGCTCTTTTGAGCCAATATTTTGTTCCATTAATTGCAGATGTAAAAGTAAATGGAGTACAAGATCCTTATGTCTTTAAATGGGGGTATTTAATGGCCGCTATCGCAATGATGTTAGGAACTTTTATTTTCTTTTTCTTAAAAGATAAATACGTAGTAACACCAGAAGGTAAGCCGATTGGAGGGTTGCCTTCTAAAAATAAATCTGAAAGTACAGAAACTGGTGAGACAGAAACTGCACAGTTTTCAGGGAAATCAATAGGTATTACAGGAATAGTTTTTGCAATTATGTTCTTTGTTTTTAGATATATATTGGTTGGTGAATTTGGATTTGGAGCAATGGAAATGGGGCAATTGGTAAAAGGAATAATTTATCCATTTATCTATTCTGCTGGTATTTCTTTGGCATTTCTAATTATGACTTCTGCCGAAAACAAAGTAGAAAGACAGAGAATTTGGGTAATTTATATTATTTCGTTCTTTATTATATTTTTCTGGGCAGCTTTCGAACAAGCTGGTTCTTCGCTTACTTTTATTGCGTCTAACCAAACGGATAGACATTTCTTATTTGGTTGGGAAATGCCTGCGTCTATGGTTCAGATTTTTAATGGAATTTTTGTAGTGCTTTTGGCAGTTCCATTCAGTATTGTTTGGGATAAATTAAGAGAGAAAGGTAAAGAACCAATTTCACCATTGAAACAGGCTTTTGGTCTTGCGCTAATTGCTTTGTCTTATTTTATTATTGCACATAATGTAAAAGATTTGGGCAATCATGGTTTATTGGCAATAAAATGGCTAGTACTTTTATATTTTATCCAAACTTGTGGCGAGTTGTGTCTTTCTCCAATCGGTTTATCTCTAGTAGGTAAATTAGCACCAAAGAGATTTGCATCTTTATTATATGGAGTTTTCTTTATTTCTAACGCAGCAGGTTATGCACTAGCAGGGACTTTAGGCGCAATCTTACCTGCAACAGGTGATAAATTCGAAACAGCTAAAAAGATAGGAATAAATCTTCAAGATGTTTTAGATAAAAAAATAACTTTAACATCAGAGCAGGCTGCTTACTTTGCAAAAGAACAATTACCAACTGCTTATAAGACCTTTGCAGGTTTTGAAATTCACAATTTATTTGAATTCTTTATGGTGTTTGTAGTGCTTTGTGGTATAGCAGCAGTAATTTTGGCTTCAATAACGCCAATTTTGAAAAAAATGATGCACGGAGTAAAATAAAAAAATAAATATATCTAATAAAACCATCGATACATCGGTGGTTTTTTTTATTTTCGTAGCACTTTGATAAAGTTTAAAATCATAGTCAAAGTTTTTAATAAAAAAAATAGAATTAAAATGAATTTAACATTAGAAGAAATTCAAAATTTTAAAGGAAAATATCCTCGCCAAATTTGGTCACTTTTTTTCTCTGAAATGTGGGAACGTTTCTGCTTCTACGGAATGCGAGGAATGTTAACCTATTTTATGATAACTGAATTAATGATGAAAGAAGATGAATCTCAACTTCAATATGGTGCAACTCAAGCCTTTGTTTATGCTTTTACATTTGTAGGTGGACTTTTTGCAGATAAAATTCTAGGCTTTAGGAAATCTCTTTTTTGGGGAGGTATGCTTATGATTGTTGGGAGTATAATTTTATCCATAGATCCTCACCAATTTTTCTTTTTAGGAATAGCTTTTACGGTAATTGGAACTGGTTTTTTTAAACCTAATATTTCTACTATGGTTGGTAAATTGTATAAAGCTGGAGATACTAGAACAGATGCAGGGTTTTCTTTGTTTTATGGAGGTATAAATCTTGGAGCATTATTAGGGGGGTATTTTTGTATTGCAATAGGTCAAGGTGATTTATTGAGCAATTATATTCCAGAAGATAAAAGATGGAATGTAGCATTTAGTTTAGCTGCAATTGTGATGGTTATTAGTTTGGTTAATTTTATTTTTACCCAAAAAAAACTCGGACCAATCGGTCTTCAACCGCAAAAACTAAATCCAGATGGGAGTTTTTCACCTATAAAAAAATGGAAAGAATATGGAGTTTATGCTCTTTCCCTAGTTTTTGTTCCGATTATTATGACAATGGTTTCCAAAACCGATTATACTGATTATTTTATGTGGACAATAGGGCCACTAACTTTAATTTACCTTTTCTATGAAATGACAAAAGTAACTTCTGTAGAAAGAAATAAACTTTTAGCAGCTTTAGTTTTTATTATTTTTTCAATAATATTTTGGGGAATTTATGAACAAAGTGGAGGTTCATTAAGTATTTTTGCAGCTAAAAATTTAAATAGAGATTTATTAGGATTAAATCCTAATGGTGTTAATAACTCTGGAGGTGCTTTTTTCATTATTTTTTTAGCAATACCTATTGGTTTATTTTGGATTTGGCTTAATAAACTAAAATTAGAACCTAATACAATTATAAAATTCGGTTTAGGTTTTATATTTTTAGGTTTAGGATATTATGTAATTTTTGCAACCAAATTTTTTGCAAATGCACAAGGAGTAACGTCCCTCAATATCTTTACATTAGCTTTATTGGTAATAACTTTGGGAGAAATGTGCTTATCACCAATAGGTCTTTCAATTATGACGAAACTTTCTACTGAAAAGTTACAAGGAATGATGATGGGAATGTGGTTTCTGGCATCTGCTTATGGACAATACGTTGCAGGAATCATAGGAGCAAACATGGCTTCTGCAAAAGAAAGTTCTTCTAATTTAGAAAAATTAATTACCTATACTAATGGTTACAAAGATTTAGGTTTATATGCCCTAATTGCAGGTTTGGTATTAATTTTGATATCTCCTTTAGTGAAAAAATTAATGCAAGACGTTCATTAATTTTATAACTTTACGAGATGAAATCCTCATTTTAAAGGAATTAGATATAATTTTAGAGATTAGAAGATTTCATAAACACTATGGCCTATGAAATCAAATTTATCACTTTTATTATTTTGTTTTTTCTCGCTTTCTTTTGCGCAAGTAAATTGGATGACTATGGATCAAGCGATTACTGCTCAAAAAGCAAATCCTAAAAAAATTATAGTAGATTTCTATGCAGATTGGAATACCGCTTGTAAAGAAATGGACAAAGAGACCTTTGTGCATCCAGAAATTTTAAAATATTTGAATGATAAATTCTATGTGGTGAAATTTAATTCTGAAGGAGACGAAACCGTAAATATATACGATAGAGTTTTTAAAAATTCGGAGTTTCAGGTAAAATCAAAAGGTAAAAATGGGATGCATCAGTTTGCTAAATTTATGAATATTAATGCCTATCCTACGCTTATTTTTTTAGATGAAAATCTACAACCTATTACTAATTTGGTGGGTAAATTTACACCCAAAGAATTAGAACCTTACCTTAGTATGATTGCTACGAACCAATATAAAAACATCAAAACCAGAGACCAATGGGAAAACTACCAAAGGAAATTCAAATCTAAGATTAAAGAGTGATTTGAATTACGATTTGTGAGTTTTGAGAAGTCTTTGCGAGAAATGAAATAACGAAGAAATCTGTGGAAATTTATTAATATTTTTATCAATATGAACGGACTTTAGTCCGTTTTAGAAATAATAAAAATTAATTTGGCTTTAGCCAAAACTTATTATAAGAAAGACTTTCATATTTTGGAAGCCTTTCTTAATTTTATTTAAAAATAAAAAGTGAAAAAATTCGATGTAAGAAAAATTCTAACCATATTTTTAGTTGCTATAACGGCAGGTGTAATGGCTGGACTTTATGGGGTGATTAATGACCAAATAACCTTCAGTATTTCATCTGAATATTACACAAAATTTAAGTTTATACAATTTAATTTAGCTAATGAAAATAATATTGATAAAATAAAGTTTCCAAGAATATTTGCGTCAATCGTTGGTTTTTTGGCAACTTGGTGGTTTGGTTTAGTTCTAGGCTTTATTCTAGGTCTTTTTAATTTCATTCAAACTTCTTGGCAAAAATTATTTAAGGTTTCTTTTAATGCATTATTAATTGCAATTTTAGTAACATTTATTACAGGAATACTTGGTTTGTTTTATGGCTTTTTTTTCTTGTCTCATCAGCCTAGAAGTGATTTTGAAGGATGGTTTATTCCTTATAATTTAGAGAATTTCAGAAATTTTATAGCTGTTGGTTCAATGCATAATTTCAGTTATATAGGTGGAATTTTAGGGTTAATTGTCGCAATTTTTTACTCTTACAAAAAGAGAGACAAATAAATTTTCTAAAAATTCCTTAAATTCACACCATAAAATTCACTATTCATAGCGAAGAAATGCACCATTGACATTAGATACTTCCATAGAATTTTTAAAAGGAATTGGCTCAGAAAGAGCCAAACTAATTGCTAATGTTCTAGATATAAGAACGGTGGGAGATTTTTTACATTTTTTTCCGTTGAGATATTTAGATAAATCCAAAGTATATAAAATTGCAGATGTAAAAGAAGATAATGTAGAAATCCAACTGAAAGGTAGAATTACAGAATTGCAAGAAGTAACTTATGCCAAAGGAAAAAAACGACTTTCAGGGAAATTTACAGACGGAACAGGAGTCCTAGATTTGGTTTGGTTTCAATATACCAAATGGATGCTAGAGCAAATTCCGATTAACCGAGAAATTTTTATTTTTGGAAGAGTTCAGGCTTTTAATCATCAATTTTCGATGGCACATCCCGAAATTGAATTAGAGGATAAGAAATCTGTTGACGAAAGACTTCGTCCTATTTATCCTAGTTCAGAAAAATTAACAAAACGTGGATTAAATCAGAAATTTTTTCAGAATACTTTGGCGAATATTGTTTCTCAAATCCCCAATTTAATTCAAGAAAATTTACCGTTTTCTTTGATGAAATCTTTGAAACTAATGAGCAGACAAGAAGCATATCTCAATATCCATTTTCCTGTAAATGCAGAATATGCAAAACACGCAGATCGAAGATTAAAATTTGAAGAAGCCTTCTTTTTTCAGCTAGGATATGCCCTCAAAAAAAATTACAATAAGAGTTTTGCTATAGGAAATCCTTTCCCAAAAGTGGGCGAAAATTTCAATCAATTTTATGAGAATTTTCTTCCTTTTGAATTGACGAATGCTCAGAAAAGAGTGTTGAAGGAAATTAGAAATGATTTGAAAAAGCCTATCCAAATGAACCGATTGCTGCAAGGCGATGTAGGTTCTGGTAAAACGATGGTGGCACTATTGGCAATGTTATTGGCGATGGATAATGGTTTCCAAAGTTGTATGATGGCGCCTACGGAAATTTTGGCAACGCAACATTTTAATTCTATTGCAGATTTATTGAGAGAAACTAATGTGAAAGTGAGATTGCTTACTGGTTCTACCAAAACTGCTGAAAGAAAAATGATTCACGAAGAATTATTAAGCGGAGAACTTTCTATCTTGGTAGGAACGCACGCAGTGCTAGAAGAGGTGGTTAAATTCAAAAATTTAGGGCTGGCAATTATAGATGAGCAACACCGATTTGGGGTGGCACAACGTGCAAAACTTTGGGCTAAAAATAAAATTCCACCACATATTTTGGTGATGACGGCTACACCTATCCCTAGAACTCTGGCAATGAGCTATTATTCTGATTTAGATGTTTCGGTGATTGATGAAATGCCTGTTGGTAGAAAACCGATTATCACTGCACACCGCAGAGAAAAAGATAGATTAACCGTCTATCATTTTGCTAAAGAAGAGATTGCCAAAGGAAGACAAGTGTATTTTGTATATCCTTTAATCGAAGAATCTGAAACACTGGATTATAAAAATTTGATGGAAGGTTTCGAACATATTGCAGAGATTTTTCCTGTTCCAGAATATCAAATTTCTATGCTTCATGGTAAAATGAAACCCGATGATAAAGATGCTGCAATGAAATATTTCGCCAGCGGAAAAGCTAATATAATGGTGGCAACTACCGTAATAGAAGTAGGAGTAAATGTACCAAATGCTTCTGTGATGATTATAGAAAGTGCCGAAAGATTTGGGCTTTCTCAGCTTCATCAGTTGCGTGGTAGAGTAGGTCGTGGTGCAGAGCAGAGTTATTGTATTTTGATGACTTCAGACAAACTTTCTACCGAATCTAGAAAACGCATCAAAACGATGGTAGAAACCAATGATGGTTTTAAAATTTCTGAAGTAGATATGCAATTGCGTGGTCCTGGTGATATTCTAGGAACTCAACAAAGTGGAATGATTGATTTTAAACGTCTAGATATGATTAATGATGGAAATATTATTAAAGCTGCAAAATCTACTGTAGAACATTTGATAAAAGTAGATCCTTCGCTGCAAAATCCAGAGCATCTAAATCTTAAAAATTATTATATCAAACAATACAAAGGCAAAAATAAATGGGGAAAAATTTCGTAGGAATTTTTTCAATAATTTATTGTTTAATTTTCTTTTTTGGGGCAACTTGCATTGGTGGTGGAGGTGTTTCGTAAACTTCTACTGTAGCAGTAGATTTTTCAGTTTTAACGATACCATTGATAAATGCATCTAGCTTTGATTTGTTTTGGTCAAAATATTTCTGAAGACTATATACTAACACAGAGCTATACCCTTCTTCCGTAAGATAAAAATACCCTTCATATTCGAAATCCATTCCTTTTGTGTTTGCAATGTATCTCATATATAGTACTTTAAGTCCGTTTACTGTTCTATATTCTGATTCTTTTAATTTAAAATAGTCTGCTCTTTTTTCTATCAAAGAAACTTGTAAATCTTTTAGATTTTTTAAGGTAGGGATTTCTAAACTTTCAGAAATAAACATCCCAATTATTCCTTCATTTTCAGAATTCAAAAAAGTGTACTCTAGATAAGGTGATTTAAGGAGTGATGTGGTTTTCCATATTTTAGGGTCAAAGTAAATTCCAGAATTTAATTTTTTACTTTTTAATAGGAATGACGCATTTTTATCTTTTTCGAAAATATGATCATTGGTTGCAATGGTTTCTAGTGTTTTAGCGTCACTTTCGTTTACAAATTTCCAAGTTCCGTTTTCAAAAAGTACAACTTCTTTACCATCATCTGTAAGTGCTTTTGTTTGAGCCTCAGTATAATAGCTGAATAAAAGAATCGTTAAAATTATTAGTTTTTTCATATGGCTAAATTACAAAAAATATTCCATCAAATAATCATCCATCACAAAACCATTTCCTACGTCTAAGATGGTTTCTTCATATACTTTGAAACCTTGCGAAACATAGAAATAATAAGAAGGGTTTTGTTTATTTACATTAAGAATAATTCTTTCATCACCAGAGTTTTTTGCCTGTTCTTTTAAAAATTGTAAAGCATCTTTTCCTAATCCTTTTCCTTTGGCTTCCTCTAAAAGATAAATTCTGTGGAGTTTGGTGGTTTTTTCTTGATAATGATTTTCAAAGCCCATTATTCCTAGAGTTTTTTCTTCATTACCTATTAAATAATAATGATAATTAGGATTCTCGAAGTGTTTTTTGAGTTCGTTTTCAGAATACATTAGTTCTAGCATGTATTCTATTTGTTCGGTAGAGATAATTCCTGGATAGTGTTTTCGCCAAGATTGACTTGCAATATCTTGAATTAAAGGAATGTCTTGTAATACAGCTTTTGTAATCATAGCTTGTTAGAAAAAATAGAGACGCGATTATTCGCGTCTCTGTAGAAAAATTATAAATTATAAATTTTTGCCATTTCGGCTTTAATTTTTGCTTGTAAACCTTCAGAAGCAGCTACTAGAGGCAATCTCAAATAATTTTTGATGATTCCTTTTTCTGCTAAGATGGTTTTAATTCCGCAAGGATTTCCTTCTGCGAAAATAAGTCTTGTAATTTCTACCAATTTATTATGAATTTGGTAGGCTTCTTTTATTTTTCCTTCTAAGGCTAACTGTAGCATTGTAGAAAATTCTTTAGGGTAGCCTTGTCCAATTACAGAGATTACACCATCACCGCCTGCCAATGTTACGGGTAGTGCAAATTCATCATCACCAGAAACTAGAGAAAAACCTTCTGGTTTTGTTCTCAAGATATCAAAATACTGGTTAATGTTTGGGCAAGCTTCTTTAATCATAAAAAGATTTGGGAATTCTTTTGCCAAACGTACGGTGGTAGAAGCTTCTACGTTTTGTCCGGTTCTGCCAGGTACATTATAAATAATAATTTGTTTACCAGTTTCAGCTAAAGCTTTGTAATGCTGATAAAGTCCTTCTTGGTTGGGTTTGTTATAATACGGCGATACAGAAAGTACCGCATCAAAATCAGATAAATCTGTTT
>DDFD01000102.1 GCA_002337005.1 Flavobacteriales bacterium UBA1937
CCTTTTCTTTCTGCTGCTTCTATAATATGAAGCGCTATTCTATCTTTAGTAGAATGCCCAGGATTATAAGCTTCTAACTTAGCATATACTTTTGCTGGTATTTCTTTGGTTACCTCATTTAGTTTAACCAAAGGTGTATTGCCTATCAATCCGAGAATGTTATCAAAAACGTTCTTCATTTTCTTCTTTTATCTCTAATAAAAACTATTTGCAAAAATATAAAAAAATCATTTATTTTAATAAATTTTAACTAATAAATTGTCTAGTATGGTGTAAGATATGATTTTTATCATTGTTTTTAAGTGAATTATTTGTCAAAAATCTTGCCAAACAAGCGTTTAATTTTTAGACTTTTTTAATTTTTATTAAAAATTTCTTAATTATTGGTGATTAAATCGTTATTTGAAAATAAAAACTTAATTTCGCAGGATTGTAATATTTTAATGTATTTATGAAGAATTGGACTTTCAAAAAATGGAATACCATACTAGGCTGGGTAGTTTTTGCTATTGCTTTTATTACCTATTTATCTACAATTGAGCCTAATTTTAGTTTTTGGGACTGTGGAGAATATATTTCATCTGCGGTTAAATTAGAAGTAACGCACGCTCCGGGAGCTGCATTGTTTCAATTAATAGGTGCAGTAGCTGCTATATTTGGGTTTGGTGATCCTTCTAAATATTCTGTAATCATCAATGCAATGTCTGCACTTTTTAGTGCATTTACTATTTTATTCTTGTTTTGGACGATTACACATTTGGTAAGAAGGCTTCTTAATAAAGATTTCGAGGAAGTTACCCTTACCGAAGAGATTTCCATTCTCTTTGCTGGTGTAATAGGTGCTTTAAGTTTTACTTTTTCAGATACATTTTGGTTTTCTGCAGTAGAAGGAGAGGTATATTCTATGGCATCTATGTTTATAGCATTGTTGGTTTGGCTGATTACAAAATGGGAAAATGAATATCACGAAAAAGATAATGAACGTTGGCTCATTTTAATTTTCTTTATGACAGGGCTTTCTGTAGGAGTTCACATGATGTGTATGCTTGCAATTCCTGCGGTATGTCTAATATATTATGCTAGAAATTATGAATTTACTTGGAAGAGTTTTTTAATAGGAAATGCAGTCACATTAGGAATTCTAATTGTAGTTTTTAAGTTGATTTTCCCAATTATCATGTCATTATTTGGTAAATTAGAAATATTTTTTGTCAACGGAATTGGTATGCCTTTCCATTCTGGGACTATTGTGGCATTTATTATCCTTTTTTTATTGATGTATTTTGCATTAAAATATGCCAGAAAATCGGGAAGCAGACTTTTTCAAACGATGGCACTTTCTGTAATTTATATGATCATAGGTTTTTCATGTTGGTTAGTAATTCCAATTAGAGCAAATGCTAATCCGCCAATGAATCTTAATGATCCAGATAATGCGATAGGTATGCTTGATTATTATAATAGAGAGCAATATGGTGATTGGCCTACTATGTACGGACAAAATTATACTGCATATCTAGATAATAACGGTATTCAGAAGAATGATGATGGAAGTTTCAAGACCGAAAAAACGGGGGATGTGTATGAGAAAAACGAAAAAACTGGGAAATATGATATTGTAGGAGAACGCTTTAATTATGTGTATTCTAAAGATCATGTAGGTATTTTGCCAAGAATGTTCAGTGAAGATGATGGGGTAATGTCTAACTATATTACGATGTACGGAGCGCCAGATTTTGAACTAAATTATGATAATGAAGATGTAGCAGATAATCCTCAGGCCAAACAAGTTTTTGATCAATTGAGACAAAAGTTTGAAGACGGAAGCATTTCTCTGGAAGATTATAAACAAGCTAAAGAATATGATTTAATAAAAGTACATAAACCTACTTTATCTCAAAATGTAAACTATTTGGTCACTTTCCAAGTCGGGTATTATTTTGTAAGATATTTATTCTGGAACTTTGTAGGAAGACAAAATGACCTAGAAGGTCATATGGAAAACACCAACGGAAATTGGATTTCGGGTATTCCTGCAATTGATAATTACCAATGGGGTAATCAAAAAGATATGCCAGCTAAATTCTATAACGAAAGTACGGTTTACTTTTTCTTTTTACCTTTATTATTAGGAATTTTAGGAGCTTTCTTCCAGTTTAATAGAGATTTCGGAAGATTTTGGGCTATCCTTTCTTTGTTTGTTTTAACCAGCTTTGGTATTATTTTCTACACTGGTGTAAAACCATTTGAACCAAGAGAGAGAGATTACGCTATGGTAGGTAGTTTCTATGCTTTTGCCATTTGGATTGGTTTTGGTGCAGCAGCTATTTTATGGTTTTTACAAGAAAAAATTAAATCTAAATCAGTTACTTGGTTAGTTGGGGTTTTATTATTAGGAATTCCTTTTATGATGGGTTTCCAAAACTATAATGTACACGATAGAAGTGATAGATATACAGCGTATGATTATTCTTATTCTATGCTAAAATCACTCCCTAAAAATGATATTATTTTTGTTTATGGAGATAATGATACTTATCCAGTTTGGGCATTACAAGAGACAGAAAGATTCAGAGATGATGTAAAAGTGGTTAATTTTACGCTATTAGGAACCCCATGGAACATAGACCAAGTAAAACGCAGAACATATAATTCAATGCCCGTTCCTTCTACTCTTACTCACGATGAGTATAGAGATGGTTCTAATGATCAGGTGGTAATAATGAATCCTGAAAATTGGAAATATTTCATAGAAAATAACGTAAAAGGAGGAGTGCCAGAAAGTCTTTTTGAACCTTATAAAAAGTATTTGGTTCAGGATTCTATGAACATCAAAGAAGCGGTAAATTTCTTAAAGAAAAAATCTCCAGAGAAAGACGAAATTTTAAAGCTTCTTTTCGGAGAAGAAAAATATCAGAGGTATAATTTTTTACCAGTTTCTAAATTTGTATTGCCTGTAAATAAAGCCAATGCCGTAAAATCAGGAATTATCCCTGCAAAAGACGCTGCAAAAGCGGTAGATTATATTACCATTAATTACAAAAGAGGGAATATGTTTAAGGCAGATTATATGTTGATGGACATTCTTGCCAACTTTGATTGGAAAAGACCTATCAATTTCTCTTCTGGTGGAATTTATGAAGATCAAAATATTTTCTATCTTAATGATTATCTTCAGTTTGATGGTTTCAGTTACAGATTAGTTCCTATTAACACCAAAGAAACAGAAGATGGGGAAATGGGTAGAGTAGATGCAGACGATTTATATAATGTAGTTAAAAATTACAGATGGGGTAATTTTAAAGATTTAAAAGCACATTTTGACGAAACTTGCACCCAAAATATTGTAGGCTACAGAAGTTCTGCAAGTAGAGCTGCTGAAGCCTTAATTTTAGAAGGAAAAAAATCAAAAGCTATAGAAATTTTAGATTTGGCAAGTAAAGAAATTCCTTCTTCTAAATATAATGATCCTCGTTCATTAAGCTCTATGGTCTATGGTTACATCGTAGCAGGACAAGAACAAAAAGGACTTCAGTTGGCGGAACAGCTCAAGAAAGATATTTTCCAAGAGTATGATTATTACCTAAGTCTTTCTCATTATGAACAACAATTTGTAAAAAAACAAATGGGCTCTCAACCAATTTTATATTCTATTGTGGTGGGCTCGGTTTCTAATGCTTACAAAAAAATAGGTAAAGAAGATAAAGCGTATGATTATTTGGTAAAATCTATCACGCCAATTGATAAGCGTTTTAATAATTTTATTAAAGATTTAGATGCACTAGGTAAAGAAAAAGCGTATAATGAAGCTGAAAATGTTAAAAAAATAACGCCTTTTTATTCTTACCTTTTCGAAGTGATGAAACCTTATGATTCTACTTACGCCAACGAAAAAGAAGCTGAAATTACTAGGAAACTAATGGAAGCAACCAAATAAATTTTAAAACCGAACTTTTTGAGTTCGGTTTTTTTATCTCCTTATCGTTATTTCTGTTAAAATTTAAAACTATATTTGCATAGATTATAACAAAAACACAATGTCTGAAATTACCGAAAAATATAGGAAATTACCTTTATATTTTGTAGCAATTACCGTTTTGGTTAAACTCGTTTTTTTATTAACTCATCACATTCAGGAAGATGCTTTTATCACGTGGAGAGTTGCCCAAAACCTTCTAAATTATGGTGTTATTGGTTTTAATGGAGCTACCAAAATTTCGGCTTCTACCACACATTTATACGTTTTTGTTTCTTATTTTTTTAATTTGATTTTTGGCAAAGAACATTTTATTTATCCTTTGCTTATTTTTAATTCTATATTATTCACTTTTGGGAGTTATTTTCTCTCAAAACTTATACTCAAAAACCCAGTTCATCAGGCAATTTTTATCTTTTTATTTGGAATTTTGCCACCTTCTATTAAAATCTCTATTCTCGGAATGGAATACGGAATTTTATTCTTCCTCGAAATGGCTTTTTTATATTTCGGACTGAAAGAAAAAAAAATCTGGGCTCAAATTCTATTCCCAGTTCTAATCCTTTTTACCAGAATAGATACGGTTATTTTTCTAGGAATTATAGGTTTGGTAGATATGATTTGGAACAGAAAAATCAATTGGTTTTTCGTTTTGGGTGGTGTTTTAGGCGTAATTTCTGTAGTTAGTTTTAATTGGTTTTATTTCGGCGAATTGGTGAATAATACCATTGTAGCCAAAAGCGCTACCTATGCCAAAAATATGAGTTTTAATATTCAATGGAAATACTTTTTGCTTAATTATGGTAATTATTGGGGAATGCTGAAACTTCCAGGAGATTTTAATCCTTTTACCATTTTGTTACTCATTTTTGAACTGGTTTGTTTTATTTATCTGGTTTCAAAATCTAAAGAAAGAAACTATTTTATTTGGATAATTTTCCTTTTTGCTTGGGTTAAACAGTTGGTTTTTATTTCTCAAAGAAGTTATTTTGATTGGTATTATTGGGTACCTCAGATATTGCTTTTTTCGGTGGTTTTAGTGTTTATTTTAGAGCAAAAAACACAAAAAATTCTTTGGATTTCATTATTGTTGATTTTCTATATTTTACCAATGACGGCATTCCAAACCATACATTCCATCGCAACTGGAAACGGAGAATGGAACTACAGAAGAAGTATTGGTTTATTCTTAAAAGACTACGAAAAAGATAAAAATCAATACATTTTGCTAGAACCTGCTGGTTATGTTCCTTATTTTTCTGGACTCAAAGCGATAGATGAAGTAGGCTTGGTGGACAAAGAAATTCAGAAAGAAATCAAAAAAGACAAACCCAACTATTGGCGAAACACCGCGGAACATAGAAAACCTAAATATCTTCTAGCTCCGACTGATTTATTTAGCGGAAAAGATTCTGTTTTCTATAAAAATAATTACAAACTTTTGAAGGAATTCAGAATTAAAAATTACCTAAAGTCAGATAACAAAATTCTAGAAAAAATTTATCTACTAAAGCCTTCAGGAACAGATTACAATTTGTACGAGAAAAAGTAGTTTGATGTGTCTCTAATTTTTGTGACAACATCAAAATTTCAAACCATTTCAAACGACATCAAACCCAAAAATATGAAATATTGTGCTTTTCTAAGAGGTGTAAACGTAAAAGGAACTGCGATGAAAATGGCAGAAGTAGTAGAAGTTTTTAAAAAACAAGGAATGAAAAACGTTTCTAGCGTTTTAGCTACAGGAAATCTACTTTTTGAAAGTGAAGAAAATCCCTTAGAATTAAGAATAAAACTAGAAAAAGCACTTTCGGAACATTTTGATTATGAAGCTTTTTTGTTTTTAAAAACCAATATTCAGGTCAAAGAAATTCTAGAAAGTTTACCGTTTCAAAAGAATGAAAACCTGCATATTTATAGTTTTATTTGCGAAAACGGAGACGAAGATAATTTGTTCGAGGAATTCAAAAAAGTAAATCATCAAAAGGAAGAAGAAGCGGAAATCATCAATCAAAATTTTTATTGGAAAATCCCAAAAGGAAACACTCTCGACAGTGAATTTGGTAAAATTTTGGGTAAAAAATCCTTCAAAGATAAATTCACCAGCCGAAACATCAATACCATCGAAAAAATTGTGAAGAAATTTTCTACACTTTAGAAAGCGGAAACAAAAATTATCGATAAATTTACTCTTTCAAAAAAATCATTCCTCAAAAATGAAACTAAAACATACAATTATCGCTCTAGCAGCGCCTTTCCTTATGAAAGCACAACAAGTAATGACCCCGGAAATCCTTTGGACGCTCAATAAATTTTCGGTTACGGCTGTAGAACCTTCTCACGCAGGAATTTTATATTCCGTAGGAAAAGTTGACCTAAAAACCGAAAAAACCAACAGACAGAATTTTTACCTTAATTTTGAGAAAAATCAAGTCCAAAAAATGGATTTACTAGGTAAGAAATCTATTTTTCAATGGGATAAAAACGGAGTTTACGCCACAGAAGGAGATAAAATTTATATTTCTAAAGACAACGGTTTGTCTTGGGCAGAATTTTACACGATTGGTGAGGCAGACAATATCGTAGTTTCGCCAGATGGTAAAAAAGTTGCTTTCAGCAAAGCGGTTCAAGTAGAAAAATTATTAGGAAAAGATAAATATTCTGATGTTCCTAAAACTACAGCGCAAATTTATACAGACCTCAATCACAGACATTGGGATGCATGGAATGAAGGAAAATACAATCACGTTTTTGTAGCCAATGTTTCGAATGATGTCTCTAATGCTAAAGATTTATTAGACGGACAAAAATTTGATACGCCACAAAAACCAAGTGGAGGAAGCGAAGATTTTATTTGGAGTCCAGATTCTTCTCAATTGCTTTATGTTTGTAAGAAAAAATCTGGAAAAGAATATGCAACCAGTACCAATACTGATATTTATTCGTATGATTTAGCTTCAGGAAAAACTGAAAATCTTACTGAAGGAATGATGGGTTATGACGTGAATCCAAAATTTTCTCCAGACGGAAAATCTCTTCTTTGGCAATCTATGGCAAGAGATGGTTTCGAGGCAGATAAAAATGATGTGGTAGTGATGGATTGGGATTCTAAAAAGAAAAATAATCTTACCAAAAATTGGGACGAAAGCGTAGCAGGAGACGTAGCGTGGAGCAATGATTCTAAAATGATTTATTTTACAACGGCTAAAAGAGGAACCAAGCAGTTTTTTGCTTTAAATCCTAAAGATGCTAAAGTAAAACAAATTTCTGATGGTACTTTTGATGTGAACGAAATCGTTGCTTTTCAAAATGATTTTGCTTTTGTGACCAGAACAGATATTAACCATAATGCAGACTTATTTAAGTTAAATTTGAAAGACGGAACAATGCTTCAAATTACTCAAGTGAATAAAGAAAATTATGCCAACATCACTCCAGGGAAATCTGAACTTAAAATGGTGAAAACTTCTGACGGAAAAGAAATGGGAGTGTGGTTTCACTATCCTCCAAATTTTGACCCGAATAAAAAATATCCTACACTTTTATATTGTCAAGGTGGTCCGCAATCTGCATTAACGCAGTATTTCTCTACTCGTTGGAATTTTGCTTTAATGGCAGCTAATGGTTATATCGTGGTAGCTCCAAACCGAAGAGGAATGCCAGGTTGGGGAACAAAATGGAACGAAGATATTTCTAAAGATTGGGGCGGACAACCAATGAGAGATTATCTAGCAGCAGCAGATTTTGCAAAAACTTTACCATATGTAGATGGCAGTAGAATGGGAGCTGTAGGTGCAAGTTACGGCGGTTATAGCGTTTTTATGTTGGCAGGAATTCACGAAAATAGATTCAAAACGTTTATTGCTCACGATGGTCTTTTTGATATGAAATCTTGGTACGGAACTACAGAAGAACTTTGGTTTGCTAATTGGGATTTAGGAGGTAATTATTGGCAAAATCCTCAACCAAAGGCTTATACAGATTACAATCCTAGCAATTTTGTAGAAAAATGGAATACACCAATTATGGTCATTCAAGGCGGAATAGACTTCCGAGTTCCTTATGAACAAGGGCAAGAAGCTTTTCAAGCAGCTAAACTAAAAGGTCTTAAAACTAAATTTTTATATTTCCCGAACGAAAATCATTGGGTTTTACATCCTCAAAATGGTTTGGTTTGGCAAAGAGAATTCTATGAATGGTTGAAAGAAACGCTCTAAAAATTTCCATTGTCATTGCGAGGTACGAAGCAATCTATAGGTGTTAAAATTTTCTTGAAAATTTTGACGGGGTAGTTAAAAATATTTTATTTAAAAATAGAACGGGCTTTAGTCCGTTTTTTTATTAAATTATTCCATTTAGCCAAAATTTATAAATTTGAAAAATGCAAAAAATTTCGTCATTTCCTCCCATTGTCAATAAAAATTCTAAAATTCTGATTTTAGGTTCCATTCCTGGGATTAAATCTTTGGAAATGCAACAATATTATGCACATCCTCAGAACAAATTCTGGAAAATTATTTTCGAGATTTTGAATGAAGAATTTACAACAAACTATCAGCAGAGAATAGAAATTTTAGAAAAACATCACATTGCACTTTGGGATGTGATAGATACTTGCGAGAGAAAAGGGAGCCTAGATTCTGAGATCAGAAATGAAGAAGCTAATAAAATAGAAGAATTACTCCAGAATTTCCCAAACATAAAAGCTATTTTCTGCAACGGACAAAAATCTCACAAAAATTTATTGAAAATTTTAGGAAAAAAATTTCGATTGCCTATTATAGTTTTACCTTCTACTAGTCCTGCCCATGCAGGTTTAAGTTATTTTGATAAACTAAAATTGTGGTATATTATTTTAGAGAAATTACAATAAATTTTGTTGTTTTTTAAAATACTTCTAAAAACACTTGACAACCCCTGTTTTCAAATCGTATATTTGCAGCTCGAAATTTTTAAACCGTAATTTAAAAAAGATTTAATGAAAACATCAGATTTTAATTTTCATTTGCCAGAACATCTTTTGGCAGAACACCCTTCAGAAAACAGAGACGAAGCTAAACTAATGGTTCTTGACAGAAAAACACAGACCATAGAGCACAAGCTTTTCCGTGATGTAATAGATTATTTTGACGAAAACGATTTATTCGTTTTTAATAATACCAAAGTTTTTCCTGCGAGATTATATGGAAACAAAGAAAAAACTGGTGCCAAAATTGAAGTTTTCTTGTTAAGAGAACTTGATCGAGAAACCAGAGTTTGGGATGTATTGGTAGATCCTGCAAGAAAAATTAGAATTGGGAACAAGCTTTTCTTTACAGAAGACGAATCTCTAGTAGCAGAAGTAATTGATAATACCACTTCTAGAGGTAGAACTCTTAGATTTCTTTTTGATGGCAGCTACGAAGAGTTTCGTCAAAAATTGACTGAACTTGGTGAAACACCGCTTCCTAAATACATCAAAAGAGAGGTAGAACCAGAAGATGCAGAACGTTACCAAACTATTTATGCTAAAGTGGAAGGCGCTGTAGCAGCACCAACTGCTGGTTTACACTTTTCTAAACATTTGATGAAAAGATTAGAAATTAAAGGAATTAATTTTGCTGAAGTTACGCTTCACGTTGGTTTAGGAACTTTTAATCCAATTGAAGTAGAAGACCTTTCTAAGCATAAAATGGAGTGTGAAGAAGCAATTATTGACGAAAAAACAGCAGATATCATAAACAAAGCTGCGGAAGAAAACCGTAGAATTTGTGCAGTAGGAACTACCACAATGAGAGCTTTAGAAACCTCTGTTTCATCTAATAAAAAGATTTCAGCTTACCAAGGTTGGACTAATAAATTTATTTATCCTCCTTATGATTTTGGTGCAGCTAATGCGATGATTACTAATTTTCACACGCCAAAATCTACCTTAATAATGATGATTGCAGCGTTTGCAGGAAGAGATTTTGTGATGCAAGCTTATGAAGAAGCAATCAAAAACGAATACAAATTCTATTCTTACGGAGACGCAATGTTAATTTTGTAAGAATTATTTTAAATTATTTTCTCGCAGATTTGGCTGATATTGCAGATGAATTAAAATCTGCTAAATTTGCTAAATCTGCGAGAGTTTTTATATGAAAGATATTAGAACATTAACTTTAGAACAACTTACCGATTATTTCAAAGAAATAGGCGAAAAACCTTTCCGTGCGAAACAGGTTTACGATTGGTTGTGGAGTAAAAATCTGCATTCTATTGATGAAATGACCAATCTTTCTAAAGATTTAAGAGATAAAATTTCTAAAGAATTTACCATCAATCCAATTTCTGTAGATTTATTACAAAAATCAAAAGACGGAACCATCAAAAACGGAGTGAAATTGCACGATGGATTAATGGTAGAATCGGTTTTAATTCCTACGGAATCCAGAACTACAGCTTGTGTTTCTTCGCAGGTTGGATGTAGCTTAAACTGCGAATTTTGTGCAACTGCCAAACTTAAAAGAATGAGAAATTTAGAGGTTGCCGAAATTGTAGATCAAGTAGCACTGATTGATAAGCAGAGCAAACTATATTTTGATAGACCTTTGTCAAACATCGTTTTTATGGGAATGGGAGAGCCTATGATGAATTATAAAAACGTAGTAGATGCCATCAAAAAAATTACTGAAGAAGATGGTCTAGGAATGTCTGCAAGAAGGATTACGGTTTCTACTTCTGGAATTCCTAAAATGATGAGGATGCTAGCTGATGAAAATCTTAAAGTAAAATTAGCCCTCTCTTTACATTCTGCCATTGAACACAAAAGAAACGAAATAATGCCTTTTTCTACCAAATTTCCTTTAACCGAAATTATGGAAGCTATGCAATATTGGTACAGTAAAACGGAAGATAGAATTACTTTTGAATATTGCGTTTGGAAAGGAATAAATGATGGAGACGAAGATATAAAAGCTTTAATAAAATATTGTCGACAAGTTCCTTGTAAAGTAAATCTTATACAATATAATCCAATTGGTGAAGGGAAATTTGACCATAGAAGTATAGAAGCGGAAGAAAAATATGTTCGCGAATTAGAAAAAGCAGGAATTACCGTTTTGGTAAGAAGAAGTAGAGGTGGAGACATAGATGCTGCTTGCGGACAATTAGCCAATAAAAATTCAGGAGAATAATTAATCTGTTTTATGAAAAAGCTATTAATTTTTCTTTCTTTTCTGATTTCTATTTACTCATTTTCTCAGAAATTAGAAAAAATTCCTTTAAGAAAATATAAAATTGCCACACTTTCTGATTCTTTGAGAGAAACTTCAGGACTTACTTTTCTTAAGGATAAGCTTTATACTTTTAATGATGGTGGAAATCCTAATTTAGTTTTTGAAATTGATAAAATTTCAGGGAAGATTCTTAATAAAATCCAAACGGATTTCCCAAATAAAGATTGGGAAGCTATTACCAATGACGGAGAAAATCTTTACATTGGTGACTTTGGGAACAATGCTGGGAATAGAAAAGATTTAGCCATTTATAAGATCAACCCTTTTTGTGTTCCTAATGCAGAAAGTGTTTCGTGTAATGAAAAAAAAGTCTTGTTTAATTATCAAAATCAAAAGGAATTTAAAATCAGTTATCTCAATCATAATTTTGATGCAGAAGCGATGATTTTTTTGGATGGAAACATTCATTTATTCACAAAAGAGTGGTCTTCTAAAAATATTTCTCATTATATTATTAATTTACAAAACACAGAAAATCAATCTATTATTAAGATAGAATCTTACGAAATTGGTTTTGTGGTAACAGATGCATCTTATTTTGAGGGTAAACTTTATGTGGTAGGATATACCAAAAAAGGTAAAGTTTTTATGATGATTTTTGAAGAAAATTCTGATGGTTTATTTTTCTCTAAACCTTTAAAAAAATACAAATTAGGTTCTGCGCTTACGATTGGGCAAGTAGAAGGAATAGCTGTAAATAAGGACGGTATTTATATTTCTAATGAGAGTTTTGCAAAATTTATCTTCAATGTGAAACAACGGGTGTATTTTATTCCTTTTCATCAATTGAAATAATTTTTTGTATTGCTATCATAGGATAATAAAAAAATAGTTTTAATTAATTATATTTGTAAGATTTTATTTCTTTCATCAATCATCATTTATATCACTCGTGTCAAACATAGTAGAAGAAATCAAGAAGCCTATTAATGAGGAAATGAAACTTTTTGAACAAAAGTTTTATGAATCTATGCAGAGCAAAGTGCCTTTGCTGGATAAAGTTACTCGTTTTATTGTAACCACAAAAGGGAAGCAAATGCGCCCGATGTTTGTGTTTCTTACCGCAAAATTGATTGGTAACGTCAATGAAAAGACCTTTAGAGGTGCTTCTATGATTGAACTAATACATACCGCAACTCTGGTTCACGATGATGTGGTGGATGAAAGCTTTAAGCGTCGTAATTTTTTCTCAATCAATGCTTTATGGAAAAATAAAATTGCAGTTTTGGTAGGAGATTATCTCTTGTCTAAATCTGTTTTACTTTCTACAGACCATAAAGATTATGATTTACTTTCTGTAATTGCAAGAACCATTAGAGAAATGTCTGAAGGAGAGCTTCTTCAATTAGAAAAGGCGAGAAAACTAGATATTACCGAAGAAGTTTATTACGAAATTATCCGTCAAAAAACGGCTACATTAATTGCCGCTTGTTGTGAAATAGGCGTACTTTCTAATGGTGCAGATGAAATTTTAGCAAAAAAAATGCAAGATTTCGGAACTTATACCGGAATTGCTTTCCAAATAAAAGACGATTTGTTTGATTATCTTTCTAAAAATATCATCGGGAAACCTGTAGGAATTGACATTAAAGAACAAAAAATGACTTTGCCTTTGATTTATACTTTAAAATCGGCAAAAGAAATTGATAGAAAGTATTTTTTTAATATTATCAAAAAACACAATAACAATCAATCTAAGGTAAAAGAATTGATAGAATTTGTAAAAAAATCTGGAGGTTTAGACTATGCGATTGGTGTGATGAAGGATTATCAAAAAAAGGCTAAAGACATTCTTGCCGAATTTCCCGATTCTGATGCTAAACATTCTCTGAATTTGATGCTTGATTATGTGATTGAAAGGAAGTTTTAGTATTTTCTTGCATCATTTTGATAAAAAGTGAAGGCTTTATTTTGAACTTTCTTTTAAAATTATCAGAAAAACTTTCAGCGCTTGTAAAACCAGCTAAGTTTGCAATTTCTTTTACATCCATTGCCAAATATTTTTCGTCAGTTTTTAATTTTTCGATGATGTAATCTAGTCTAAGGTCATTAATGTATTGATTAAAGTTTTTCTGCTTGTAAACATTAATGATTTTTGAGAGGTAAGAAAGATTAGTACCTAGTTCTTCGCTGAGAGATTTATGAGAAAGTTGATTGTTTAGAAACTGATGTTCTGCCTCGAAATTATTGAGCTTAGAAAGTATAGAATTTATTGTAGAAGCATTTAAACCTGGTATTTTATCATAAAGGTTTTCTGTTTTACTTTGATTAAAGTTTTGGTGAGAGATTATATCTAAATTTGATGTTACAACAGCAGGAATATTTTTCTGTGAGATTATTTCTCTAAATCTTTGTTTATATTCTTTTTGAATCCTAGTATATCTATAAAAAATAAATGTGATGACAGAGAATGATAGAATCACGATAAAAATGATAAATAGTTGATGAAATTTTAATGAGTTTTCAATTTCATTTTTTTCTTGAACAAGCTTTTCAGAAGTGTATTCTTTATTGATTTTAGAGAAAAGATATTTGTAATTTTTTTCATAAGAATGATCTAGATAGAGTAGTTTGTTAATGTACTCTAATTGTTTATCAGTATTTCCTTTTCCTTTGTAATACTCAATCAAAAGTTCATAAGCAGGTCTGAACTGCGGGTCTTGGTTTTTATCTTTATAGTATTCTTTGTCAAGTTTTAAGAAATAATTGATTGCTTTATCTTTTTGATTGAGCTTCCAATAGGTGAGACCTAGATAATAGATTTCTGTAAAATGAGCAAAATTATCATTATATTGTTTAATTGCCTCATTGAGTTTATTTATTGCAAGTGGATAGTTTTTGTTATAATATGCATCAGTACCTTCGCAAGAAAGGTAATATGCTTTATAAATTTCATATTTTTTATTCAATTTTATTTTATTATATGCTTCATGATATAAGTTAATGTTTTCAAATGATTTATCAAGCTTTATATTACAATTTATTAATAATACAGATGAATAAAAGTAAAATTTTGCATTATCTCTACCAATTTCTATTTTATTAAAATTTTTTTTAAAATAATCGTTAGCTAAAATTAAATGCTTTTTTGCATCTATATAAGAGCCAATAAAAGCTTCATAAAATGAAATACTATACAGTATTTTATTTTTAAGATATTCATCATCATTTTTTTCTGAATATTTATATGCTACAATTAAATCTTTAAACCCTTCAGCATTACTATTGTTAATATCTTTTATTTCACTACTGCATATATAAGCTTGTGTTAGATAACTAAACGTATTAATTTTTTTAGCTTGCATTAGTGTACTATCTACATATTTTAAATTTTTTGATTTCGGAGTATAATAGCTAGCTAGCCTGTATGCCCTAAATAAAGCCTCATTATTCTTTTCCTTTTTTGCTTTTCTAATGTAAATTTTTGCTACTTTTTCACCAGTTGTATTTTCATGTATGTATTCAAAGCTATTATCAAGTTCATCAAGGCTCATTTTCTCATAATCTATATTTTGAGCAGAAAATTTTGATGAAAAAGGTAAAATAAAGAAAATTAAATATAAAGCGTTGATTATTAGTTTTTTGTAAAACATTTGTGGTTTTAATTTTTGTTGATACAAATTTAAAACGAAAAATTGAAATAAAAAATATGCGTTTTTTTATAATTTTCCTGTAGATTCTTATAAAATTCCTGCTCTGAAATTTTAAAATAACTCTATTTGAGGTTAAATTTGTAGTAGAAATAAAGAGGTAAAAAAAATAACCATTAAAAATTATCTATTCTTCTTAAGGTAAGTCTTTAAAAATGCTTCAGTACAAATGTGCTGAAGTTTTTTTATGAATTACTAATATTTTCTTTCATCATTTTGATGAAATAGGAAGGTTTAATTTTAAATTTTCTTTGGAAATTGTCTGAGAAGTTTTCTGTATTGCTAAATCCTGATAGTCTTGCAAGTTCTTTTACATCCATATTCAGGTATTTAACATCATTTTTTAAGAATTCAATAATATAATCAAGCCTAAGATCATTGATATAAATATTAAATGTTTTGCCTTTATAAACATTGATTATTTTAGATAAATAGGTAGCATTGGTACTGAAATTTTCGCTTAAGAGTCTTTGTGAAATTTGAGTATCTAAGAATTTATTATCATTTTCAAATTCTTCTAATTGATTTAAGATGTTTTCTATAAAAATAGGATTTAAACCAGGTATTTTATTGTAAAAATTGTAATCAAAAGTAGCATCAGTAATATTAACTTCAGGAATTATCTGGCTATCTTCCTTATTTTCAGGTTCTTTTGTAATTAAGGCATGTTTTTGAGTAATTTTTTTATCATCATGTTTTTTTAACTCACTTTGTGCAATAATTTCTTCAAATCTTGCTTTGTATGTTTTTTGTAACTTTCTGTATCTTAAGACAATTAAACCAATCACCAATAAACTTATAAAAAACAGAAACACATTGGTTATTTTTTGAGTTTTTAAAGATTTTTCAATCTTGTTTTTTTCTTCTATAAGTTTCTGATTGTCATATTCTTTATTAATTCTGGTGTATAGATATTTATAGTTTTTTTCGTAGGATTTATCCAGCGTCATTAATTTATTAATGTATTCTAACTGTTTCTCCGTATTTCCTATAGAATCATTGTATTTAATTAGAATTTCATAAGCTGTCCTAAAGTTTGGGTTTAATTTTTTTGTTTTATTGTATTCATTATCAATTTCTTCCAAATATTTTATGGCAACTTTTTTTCTACCAGAATGCCAGAATGAAAGCCCTAAATAATAAATATCTGTATGGTGTGGCCATTGGTCATTATATGATAATAAAGATTGAGTTAATTTTTTTATGGCAGTTTTATAATCTTTTTTATAAAAAGCATCTGTTCCTTCTATAGAAATAAAATAAGGTTCATATTGTTCAAGTTTATTATTTTTTATATATTTTAGTACATCATTAATTAGAGCTTGATTTTCGGCTTGTTTGCCAATTTTGGTATTGGTGTCTAGATAACTCATTAAAGAATATAAGTAATACATTGGAAAATTGTTTCCTAATGAGCTTGCAGAATTTAAATTATCTTTAAAATACTGGGCACAATCTTTTAGTTCAATATTTGCATCTTCATATAAGCCAAGGTATATTTTATTTTGTGCTATAAAATATTTTGTTTTATTATAGGTATAATAATCTCTTAAATCATTTGAATATTTATTAGCAACAAGAATGTCATCCAGAGCTTTATTATATTTTTCATCATTCATATAAAGCGTACCACGATTCAGATAAGCATAGCTTAATAGTTTTTCATTTTTCGCTTTTTTTGCAACTATTAATGCACTATCTGCATACTTGAAATTTTTTGGATATTCGCTGTATTTGCTTGCATATCTATATGAGTACAAAAGAGTTTCATTATTATTCGCAACTTTTGATTTTTTTATATAAAGATTTATCCATTTCCATAAATTTTCCTTAGAATTATGTGATTCATCTATTTTTTTTTCAATTTCCTCAAAAGAATAGTTTAATTCTGAATTATTTTGGGCGAATATTTTTACAATACTCGACAACAATAAGAAAACAATGAATAAAATTCTTAAAAATGGCTTCATGTACTATTAATAAAGGAATAATAAATATTTCCTAGTGTAGATTTTGTATTTTTTTTACAATATTACTGTTATTTTTTGTAAAAAACCATACATTTTTTACGAAATGACGGTAATTTTTTGTAAAACAACGGTTTATTTTTTTGGAATAAATTGTTGGGGACTATAGCTTTGCAATATCAAATAACAACAAAAAGTATTTTACTTTATCAAACACTTATTTGATTTCAAATTTAAATAATAAATATATATAATATGAAAAAATTTGTTTTTGTACTTTTAGCATTTTCATCATTATTGGTTCTATCTTGCAGACAACAAGAAGATATGATGGATAGTGAAGATATTAACTCACTTAAAGTATTAGAAAAAATACAGAGTAGAAATCTTAGTAATAAAAATGAAAAAATTGATTTAAAATCTGATACAATTATAGGAAAAAGAATGTTGTTAGAAGTTAACAATTCTTTTTCAGAAAGTATTGATGGAGAAGGTGACAAACCACCAAGATAAAATTAGACGTTAATTAAAAAGTAGA
>DDFD01000039.1 GCA_002337005.1 Flavobacteriales bacterium UBA1937
GCAAACTGATTTTTAGCTTTATTTCTTTCTATTTGCACGCTATCTTTTAGCAAGTCATATTTTTTAAAAAGTTCTTTAGATTTTATAGGGTTTTCTAGAAAGATGATTTTTTGTAAGGCTTCTAATTGATCATCAGGATTGTTTATTTTACGAGCAATTTCATACATTTTGTTGGCATAAAAAAGAGATTTTTGGGCGTCTTTTTCCTTGTAATAATCAGCCAAAGTTGCATAACTAGAATTAAGTCCCCATAAATCATTTTTCGATTCTCTAATTTTTAAAGAATTCAAAAAATAGGGTAAGACATTAGCGTTTTTATTCTCCAGAAAATAACTCCTCCCAATATTATTTAGTGTTCTAGCATAGGAAATGCTGTCTTTTGTTTGTAGGGCTTTAGCATAATTTTCTCTGGCTTTTTGGTGATTTTTTAAACCTAAAAAAGTATTGCCAATGTTATTATAGTAGATATACTTAGACTCATTATCTTGAGTGCTGTTTAAAGCTAGATTATAGTATTTCTGTGCATTATCAAAATTTTCAAGTTCCTCGTTGGCAATAGCTAAATTATTATAATTAGAAGATTTTAGTTGATTGGTTATACTGTCGTTTTTCATTAGAAACTTTTCTGCTTCTAATGAAGTTTCTATTCCGCCAAAGAAATCGCCATAATCGGTTTGTATAATTGCCATATTAATGAGACTTTTTGTAATCCCAAGTGTATCATTAATCTTAAGAAAATCGTTTTTGGCAAAGCTATAATAAATAAATGCAGAGTCGTAATTTCCAGAATCTCTATAATCACCAGCTTTGTTATAACTAATATTTTTTGAAGGGGCAGTTTTAGTTTTATTACTTGTATCTGTGCAATATAATAAAGACAATAGAACAAATAAGAAGAGTAAGTTTTTCAAGGCAGTAATTTTCAAACGAAATTACAAAAAAAGAGCAGACAATTTTGTCTGCTCTGTAAAATATTATGGATTTTTTGGGGGATTTTGCCCACTATTTCCACCTGTTGCGCTTCCTGGTCCTCCGTCATCATCAGACTGAGTGGTGATTTCGGTTTGAGGAGTTTGGTCGTCACTTGTTGTAGTATTTACATTTGAATTTGGAAATGCTAATCCCAAAAGCATAAGAATGATTTCTAACATTGTTTTAAGTTTTAAAATTTTTGCAATGGTGTTCTTCCTCGCAAAACAGATTGCAAGTAGTTTTACACGTTTTTTAGAAAGAAGCGCTTCTTAATTTTTGGGAAGTTTTTACCTTCAAAAACCGAAAGAGAAAAATCTAGCTTCCCATTTCTGGAAATTTATCTTTCGATAGTATCAGGTTTTAGAATCAGTTTTGTAATTTTGTAATGTTTTGTATATCACTGATTTCTGAAACAAAGTAACCAAGAAAAACCAATGAGGAGTTAGAAAGATTTTAGAAAGTTTTAGGAAAGTTTTTTGGGATTTTACGAAAATCCGTAAGGTTGCTTTCCAGAAAAATTCTATTTTTCGCTCAATTTTAATAATATGAAGAAGTTTTTAACCGAGAAAAAGCTTTTGCTTGAAAAAATTTTTGAAAAAGCAAGTGCTGAAACCACCGAAAAGTCCTTCAGTGGTATAGCAAAGTATATAGAGCGTACATTGTGGGATGATTATAAAATACAGTTGTCTCACAAAACTTTTGAAACATATTACAAAACCATTGTAGAAAAAGAAGAAGATTATAATGTAAAATCTATTATTCTAGACGAACTCAGTAAGTTTCTCGGTTTTGAAGATTTCAAAGAATTTTGTAAGAATCTACCACAAGAATTACTAGATAAAAAATCTGAGATAAAAATTGAAATTAATGGGGACTCTAAGAATTCTCTGTCTGATAAGTTTTCTAGCGTGATTATCAACATTACCAATTCACCTGTTTTTACCATACCAGAATTTATTTCTAAACATCGCAATGGTTTCGGATTAATTGGGGTTTTATTGGTAAGTGGTTTTTTGTTTAATAAGAATGATTTTTTTTCGGGATTTGGCGAAAATGAAAGAAATAAGAAAGAAGACACGATATTGGTAAATGAAAAAGGTGAAGTTAATTCTGTGCCAATTCATTTTGTAAGTATTCCTGAAAATGTAGTAATTAAAGATGATATAGTGAAAATTACACCGAGAAAAAAAGAATGTATGTACTGGAATGGTGAGTTTTATGAAGAAGTTTTTTGTGATGAATTAATTGAAGGAAAAGAAATTATAGCATTAAATAAAGAAAAAGAAATGCTAAAGAAAATTACAAGACCAGACACATTAACGGTAGAAAATGCTCTAGGAAAAGTCTGGTATGCTAAATCGAATAGGAGAGTAGAGTTTTTTACACATCACGGCATTCATCCTGAAAATGGAAAAACCTTAAGAGAAGCTACTGCATATATGATAGAAAAATATGCAAAAAAATAACCTCAACTTTCGCTGAGGTTGATGGTTTTTATTTCAAAAGACCAAGTTCGCCNNGGGTTTATGTCATAATAATTTTGGTGGTAAGTTTCTGCGCTCCAAAATTTCTCAAAAGGTACAATTTCGGTAACGTATTTGCCATTCCATTGTCCTGATTTTTCAGATTTTTCCATAGAAATTATGGCTTCTTCTTTTTGTCTTTCTGAGTGATAAAAAATAGCTGAGCGATACTGCGTTCCTACATCATTCCCTTGTCTGTTAAGAGTAGTAGGATCGTGCAGAAACCAAAAAGCTTCTAAAATTTGTGAAAAAGAAATCACTTTTGGGTCAAATGCAATTTGTACCACCTCTGCATGCCCAGTTTCTCCTGTACAAACTTCTTCGTAGGTAGGATTATCTTTGTGCCCACCAGAATAACCAGAGGTTACAGATTCTACGCCTTTCATCATATCAAAACACGCTTCTACACACCAGAAACATCCTCCTGCAATGGTGGCGTATTCTAAATTTTTGTTTTCCATTTTTTTAGGTTTATTAGGTTGAGTTTTTGTTTCTTGTCCGTTGCAAGAAAGTAAAATAAAACTCATCAAAAATAAAAAAAACTTCTTCATTTATCTATAACGAAGAAGTTTTAATTTTTATTTCAGTGATAGTTAGAATCTTTTAT
>DDFD01000035.1 GCA_002337005.1 Flavobacteriales bacterium UBA1937
TAACAGTATTTTTGTTCTTTTCGGCGCAATTTCAGGCTCAAAAAAAGTTTATCATAGTACTAGATGCAGGTCACGGTGGTAAAGATATAGGCGCCACTAGAAAATATGCAGACCTAGGCACTGTGATGGAAAAAGACGTAACTCTGGCTGTAGTTTTAAAATTAGGAAGATTATTAGAAAAAGACAAAGACTTTAAAGTAATCTATACCCGAAAAATAGATGAATTCCCTTCTCTTTTAGACAGAACCACATTGGCAAACCGAAGCCACGCAGATTTATTTATTTCTGTACACGTTAATTCTTCTAAAACATCTAATACTGCTGCCAGAGGGACAGAAACCTTCGTACAAGGCCCCGCACAAAACAAAACTAACCTAGAAATTGCAAAAGCAGAAAATGATGTAATTTTTCTAGATGCAAAAGATAAAGAAGTATTCGCCACTTATGACCCAGATTCACCAGAATCCTTAATTGCACTAAAAATTCAACAAAGTAAATATTTAGAAGGCAGTTTATACATAGGAAATTATGTGGAAGACAACCTTGTAAAAAACGGAAAAAGACCTTCTAGAGGTGTAAAACAAGAAAATTTACACGTTCTAAGAATGAATGCGATGCCTTCTATTCTTATAGAAACAGGCTTTGTGAACAACTATGATGATGCAGTGTATATTACCTCAGAAGACGGACAAAAAGAAATAGCTGAGTCTATCTATGATGCAATAGTTACCTACAAAAAAAGGATGGATAGAAATCAGAAAAAAGTAGAAGAAGAAAAACCGAAAGAACTTCCACTTAAAAATGATTTCAGAATCTTACTTATGAGCACCCCTACTAAATATTCTGAAGATGACCCTGCTCTGAGAGGATTAAAATACATCTTAACAGTAAAGGAAAACGGACTTTATAAATACTATTACAGTGTTACAAACTTCGCATCTATTAAAGAAGCTAATCTAAAAACCGCAAAAGACGCTGGATTTAAAAATGCTACAGCTATTAGTTTTATTCCTAACCAAAAAATGAATACAGGATATTACAGAATAGAAGTATATACCGGAAAGGAAAAACTTCCAAAATCATCTCCAATTCTGAAAACGCTAGAAGACGTAGAAAGAGAAAAAATAGATGGTGCTTTCTATTATACTTATGGTAATGTAAATTCATTAGAAGCAGCGATAAAACTTCAAAAAGAATTAGAGGATAAAGGTATTACCAATACCATAATAGAAAAAGTTTATAAATAATCAGAAAAATTTTTGCAAAATTAAAAAAAGTTCATATTTTTGCACCCTGAAAAAATCATTGGCCTATTCGTCTAGTGGTTAGGACTCAAGATTTTCATTCTTGCAACAGGGGTTCGATTCCCCTATAGGCTACAAAAAATAAAAAAATAAAAAATAATTTTGCAAATTAAAAAAAAGTTTTTATCTTTGCACCCAAGTTTTTAGAAAGATATGGCAAATCATAAATCAGCACTTAAGAGAATCAGACAATCTGAAAAAAGAAGATTGAGAAACAGATACTATCACAAAACTGCTAGAACAGCTGTGAAGGTATTAAGAAATGAAGAAAACAAAGCAGCTGCTACTGAGCAATTGCCAAAAGTAATCTCTTTATTAGACAAATTAGTAAAGAAAAACATTATTCATAAGAATAAAGCTGCTAACTTAAAAAGCAAGTTAACAAAACACGTTAACAAGTTAGCGTAAGAATAAAATCTGGCCCGTTCGTCTATCGGTTAGGACCTCAGATTTTCATTCTGGTAAGAGGGGTTCGATTCCCCTACGGGCTACAAAACCTTCGGAAAATTCCGAAGGTTTTTTGTTTTTTCTTATCTTTGATATATAATTCCAAATAAAATAATGAAAATATTAATCATCAATGGTCCTAATCTCAATTTATTAGGAACCCGTGAACCTGAAATCTACGGAAATATTACGATGCAAGAGGTCTTAGAACAATTAAAAACTCAATTCTCTGAACACGAATTAATGTATTATCAATCTAACTATGAAGGTGGCATAATCGATAGAATTCAAAATGATGATTATGATGCTTTGGTGATTAATCCTGGTGCTTTTACTCACTATTCTTTCGCAATCGCAGATGCGCTTAAAAACGTTAAAAAAAGAAAAATAGAGGTTCATATCAGCAATATCTATCAACGGGAAGAATTCAGACAAAAATCCGTAACAGCAGCATATACAAACGCCGTTCTCTCTGGTTTTGGAACTGATGGTTATAGACTAGCTGTGCTAAGTTTATAATCCTGAGTTCGAATATTCTCTCATTAAAAAATTTTTGAATTTCAATAATTTAGATTGATCAAAACATTGAAAAATCAATTGATTTTGGACACTTAATCTAAGTTTTGGCTGAAGCCAATTATGAATTCAAATTTTAAAAACGGGCTAAAGCCCGTTCCTACTAATATTTTTTTTTAAACTATTCATTAATCGAATTCAAGTTATAATTCTCTAAAATAAAAAATGATAAAATTCTTTCATTATTCAGAATAATGAAAGAATTATTTTTATCTGTACTATTTTTTGTAAAAATCTGTCATTTTGCGCTCCGGCGTAGGTGGAGCTCTCCCGATATGTTTTGGCAATAGCCTTGGTCTCGGGAAGCGGGAACCGAAGACGGAAATAGCGCCCAAATAAAAAAATTCAACTTTTATTTCATATCGACAAATTACAGGTTATACAAGTTTTTTTTTACTCTCGCAGATTAGACTGATTGAGCAGATGAATAGATGCAAATTTTATATCTGTTTAATCAAAGAGATACAATATGTAATTATCTTGTTACCTCTAAAACGTTTTATGTAATTAACATGAAGGGAAATGTAGATTCAAAAAAAATCCTCAACTTACGCTGAGGATTTCTTGGTTGTTTTAAATTGGATAAAAATTAGATTTGTGGACCAGCCGCTACTAATCTTTTACCTTCTTCTGTATCTGTATATTGCTCAAAGTTCTTAATGTATTTTGCAGCTAAAGATTTTGCTTTTTCCTCCCATTCTGCTGGGCTTGCATAGGTATCTCTAGGATCTAATATTCCTTCAGAAACTTTTGGTAAAGATGTAGGAATTTCTAAATTCATTACAGGAACTACCGTTTTAGGAGCGCTATCAATAGAACCATCTATAATTGCATCTATGATTGCTCTAGTGTCTTTAAGAGATATTCTCTTACCTGTACCATTCCAACCTGTGTTTACTAAATAAGCTTTAGCACCGTGTTCTTTCATTTTCCCGATTAATGTTTTAGAATACATGGTTGGGTGTAATGTAAGGAACGCTTCGCCAAATGCTGGAGAGAATGAAGGAGTAGGTTCTGTAATACCTCTTTCTGTACCTGCCAATTTAGAAGTATAGCCGCAAAGGAAGTGGTATTGTGCTTGATCATCATTTAATACAGAAACTGGAGGCAATACTCCGAACGCGTCTGCTGATAAATAAACGATTTTTTTAGCGTGACCTGCTTTAGAAGGAAGTACAATTTTATTGATGTGATAGATTGGATAAGAAACTCTGGTGTTTTCTGTAATAGAACCATCTTTATAGTCAATTTCGCCATATTCATTTACCACTACGTTTTCTAATAAAGCGTCTCTTTTGATTGCTCTGAAAATATCTGGTTCTTTTTCTTCTGTTAGGTCAATTACTTTTGCATAGCAACCACCTTCATAGTTGAAAACTCCATTATCATCCCAACCGTGCTCATCATCGCCAATTAAATATCTTTTTGGGTCTGCAGAAAGTGTAGTTTTACCAGTACCAGAAAGTCCAAAGAATAATGCTACATCACCAGCTTCGCCTACGTTTGCAGAACAGTGCATAGATGCCATACCTTTTAGTGGTAAGTAGTAGTTCATCATTGCAAACATTCCTTTTTTCATTTCACCACCGTACCAAGTACCGCCAATGATTTGAATTTTTTCAGTAAGATTAAACATAACAAAGTTTTCAGAATTTAAACCTTGTTTTTCCCAATCTGGATTGGTTGTTTTAGACCCATTCATTACGATGAAATCTGGTTCTCCGAAGTTTTCTAACTCATGGATAGATGGTCTAATAAACATATTGGTTACGAAATGTGCTTGCCAAGCTACTTCCATTACAAATCTTACTTTAAGTCTTGTATCTGGATTAGTTCCACAAAAAGCATCTACTACATATAATCTTTTAGAAGTAGATAATTGCTCTAATACTAAGGTTTTACAGCTTGCGAAAATTTCTGGAGTTGTAGGAAAATTAACTTTTCCGTCCCAGCAAATAGTATCTTTAGTAACATCATCTAGTACTATATATCTGTCTTTAGGAGATCTTCCTGTAAAAATACCTGTTTTAACTGCAACTGCACCAGATTCAGTAACCGCACCTTTTTCAAAGCCTTTATTTTTAGCAGACATTTCTGCTTGATAAAGCTCTTCATAACTTGGATTGTACACTACTTCATGATAACCTGTGATTCCTAAATCGTGTAGTTCTTGGATGATTTTTAAATTTTTCATAGTTAAAAAAATTATATTAATGATTCTTATTTTTTTGCATTACAAAATTACGCAATGTATGCTGTTTTAGCCATTTATAAGCAATGATATAAATCACTAAAAGACAATTTTTTAAAACGCTGTAAATCAATCAACTAATTCATTCCAATCAAAAACATTGTAATAATTTTTGTCAAAAAAGTAATTTTTGTAATCCCCAAATTTTGAAGCTAAAACGAAATCTCCGCCCCATGCACCCAAACTTTTCACAAAAGAAGGGCAATCTCTAAAGTGCTTATCCTTAACTGTTTCTATCTCCAAAAAGCCACTAATTATACGTTCGTGCAGCGACATTAAATCTGAAAAATCTTGCAAATTTTTGCACTTTACAACCTGCTTTGTAATTTCGGAAAACTGTTGTCTGAAAGATAAAGAAATTTCTCGAGACCTGAAAGCGTTTATCCCCTCCCTGCTATCTTGCTTCTGATTAAGATGAATAAGAATAAGGCTGTCTGCAAATTTTGGTTTAAATTCCACACGTTCTACGCTTCTAGGATTATTTTGGTAAAGAATTCCAGATTTCTCTTGAGCTACTGCTATATCATAACCACTACCTCCTAGAGATAGTTCATTTAATAAAAAGGCATCAATTTCTGAAAAAACAGCCAGATTATTCATTAAAGTAGAACTACTTCCAAGACCGAAATCCCCAGGAAACTGAAGATTAGTTTTAATATGATAAGTGGAATTATTTTGAAATCTTTTGTTAGACAATTGCTGTACATTTTGCAACACCTTAATTATAAAACGAGCACTATCTGGTAAATTGGTGGACAGAATTTCCCAATTTTTATAATCAATCGTAATTTGCAACCAAGATTTTCCTTGGTGTAATGCTTCCCAAAATACAGTAGAATGACCATCATTATGTTCTTCCCAATAAAAATCTTGTCCTAACTTAGTAGGAACAGCTAAAGCTAATGCACCATCTAAGACAAAGTACTCTGAGGTAATTAATAATTTTCCGGGAGAGAAGATGTGATTTTCCAAAACAGTATATTTTTAACAAAAATAAAAAAAGTCACAATAAATTGTGACTTATAATTTATATTGCCGAAGAAACTATGGCTTCGGAATTTATTTTTTTTATCAATCCTTGCAAAGTTTTGCCAGGTCCTACTTCTACAAAACTTGTAGCTCCATCTTTTATCATATTCTGTACAGACTGAGTCCATTTTACAGGTCCTGTAAGCTGAGAAATAAGATTTTTCTTAATTTCATCAGGATTAGAAACGGCGGTTGTTGTAATATTTTGATAAACCGGAATAGTAGCTTTTCTAAATTTAGTTTTTTCTATTGCTGCAGCTAGTCTTTCTTGCGCTGGTTGCATCAGAGGAGAATGGAATGCACCGTTTACAGGAAGAATTAGAGCTCTTTTTGCACCTGCCGCTTTTAAGGCTTCACAAGCTTTTTCTACCGATGCTGTTTCTCCTGAAATTACCAATTGACCTGGGCAATTATAATTAGCAGGCACTACAATTCCTTCAATCGAGGCACAAATCTCTTCTACCTTTGCGTCTTCTAATCCTAAAATAGCTGCCATAGAAGAAGGATTAATATCACAAGCTTCTTGCATGGCTAAAGCCCTTTCTGAAACCAATTTTAAACCATCTTCGAAAGAAAGAACTCCATTAGCAACTAATGCAGAAAACTCTCCTAAAGAATGCCCTGCTACCATCTGTGCTCCTGTGCCATCTATTGCCTTTACAGATGCTACTGAATGAATAAAAATGGCGGGTTGAGTTACTTTTGTCTTTTTAAGGTCTTCATCTGTTCCTTCGAACATTAATTTTAAAATATCAAAACCTAGGATTTCGTTTCCAAAATCCATCATATCTTTGATATCTTTTCTGCTGTCATAGAGTTCTTTTCCCATTCCTACGAATTGAGAACCTTGACCAGGAAATACAAGTGCTTTCATATAAATAATGCGCTATTTTGATTGGAAACTTCAGTTCCAAAATTTAGAAATTTATAATTATTAGTTTCTTATATCTAAGGAATTAGTCTTACTACTCTACAACCAGTATTTATGTAGGCTCCTTCTTTGCTTTTTACAAATTCAAATTTAGTAGCTAATTGAGTTTGAGTTTTACTCATTTGTTTAAACAGTTCTCCTTTGCTATTCTCTCTGCTTAACATATCATTTACGACATCAAAACCTACTACAGCATATTTAGACGGAGATTTACAATATTGTTTTTTATAACTTTCTAGAATTTCTTTCTCAAAAGCTCCATCCATATTGATTTTTCTATCCATTAGATATACCAAGCTTGCTTTTCTAAGACCTTCTTCATAGGTTTCAAAAGCTGGATTATAGCTCATACTAAATGCTTTAACACCAGCCGTTTCTGCTGCTAAATCTACCATTCTTTGAGCAAAATCCTTTCCTAATCCATCATCATCAGAAGCTAAAACTGCAATAATTGGCGCATTCTGACCTGTCATCATATTATTATCTAGTTGAATTTCTGCTGGAGAATTTACTATAATGATATTAGGATTTTTGATTTGTTTTTCCAGACTGCTTTTTATATAAACCGAATTAGATTTATCAGTACCAGAAACCAAATAAATTTTTTGATCAGAATAAGCCTGAGAAACTTCTTTTACAATTCTATCTGCAAAAATCTGTTCATCCGTTTCAGTAATGACCAAATTATTAAAACTTCTCAGTTCGGTAGAGTTAGCAAAAGGTGCTACTACAGGTATTTTTTTAGATTTCACATAGTCTAGAACATCTAATACGCTAGACTTAAAAAACGGACCTATAATTAAATCTGTATTATCTTGATTGATTTGACTCAATGAATTTTTAAAAGAGCTTTCACTACCTGCATCTACTACTTTTACTTCTAATTTTTGTCCAGATTTAGCATTTCTTTCGATGGCCAATTTAGCACCAGTCAAAAAATCAGCAGCCATAGTTCTATATTTAGAATCTCCGGCATCAAAACCAAAAGGAAGCATCAAAACTATATTTAAAGCCCCATCATTTTTCTTAATATAAGCAGATTCTAATTTTTTAACTTTCAAAACCATTCCTGCTTTTAAACCATCAGTTACTTTCGGGTTTAAGGTTAATAATTGGTCTAGCGTAATCCCAAATTTATTTAAAATCCCAAAAACAGTATCACCATCTTGTACAGTGTAAGTTTGGTATTCATCTTCAGATAAAGCAGTTTCTTGTTTAGACGTTTTTTTGTCTTCTTGCCAAGATACAGTTTCTTTAACAGACGAATTATTAGAATTTGGAGATTTTTTCACCTTGATTAGCGCACCTGGTTGAAGACCTTTTTCTTCTAAACCTGGATTCATCTCAAATAAATCTTTCTGAGAAATCCCGAAATTCTTGGTAATCTTATAATAATTATCTTTTGGTTGAATTACATAAGTTGCATCATCAGATTTCGGAGTTTCAATATTGGTTTTTGGCTCCTCTACAGAATATGTTTCTGCTGGTTTTGGAGCTATAGCAAATTCTCTATTGAATGCATTTTTATCTGCATATTTTTTCACATTTTCTGCTGGCAAAGTCACTTCATCTCCAATTTTAAGATGTGAATCTAACTCAGGATTCAGTTTTCTAAGGTCAGCTTCTGCAATGTGATATTGCTTGGTAATTCCGTAAATTGTTTGTTTAGGTTGAAGAACTATTTTAGTAACACTCCCCGAAATGGTAGCTACAGGTTTTTCTGCAGTATTTTTAGGTTTTTCGTTTGCTTTTTTACTGATGACAAGAACATCACCAATATTGAGTTTCCCATCTTTAACTTTTGGGTTTAGTTTATAGAGTTCATCTATAGAAATTCCATATTTTTTCGAGATGCTATATGGATTTTCTTTAGCTTCTACCGTGTGCGTTTTCTGTGCGAAAACCACTAAACCAGATACTGAAAAAGCGAATATCAGAAGTTTTTTCATCATTTTTAAATAAAGTACAAAAATACTGCTTTCTGTTTAATTTTCCATTAAAATTAACACTGAATTAACAACATCCATTTCTTTGTAGCAATTATCAAGCCATTGAGCGCCATTTTCGGAAAAAAATTGACTAAAATTAATCACTCTTTCTTGCCAATTTCCCGAAGGATGAATGTCGTAATATAACGTTTGCAAAAAGTGAATATGGTCTGATTGTTTTATTCTTTCGGCTCTTAAGAGGCGTTTTTTCATCCTTTCGAAGCTTTTTAATTGTCTTGTCTCTTCTGCTTCTACTAAATTTCTAAAAGTTTTATCTGTGAGAGCAGCTTTATCTTTCAGCTCATCAAATTGATTTTTTAGCAGCAATTCTCTTTGGTCAACCAAAGGTTTAAGAGCTGAATTTTGCATCAATTTTTCATTTAATTTAGCCTGAAAATCACCAAAAAAGCATTCCAACTCCATTCCAGATTTTTCTATTTTTTTTAAAGTTTTTTCTTTCAAAAAAAGCATAGAATTTCTAGGAATAAGAATAGGAAAAGGCAGATTAAAATGCTCAAAAACATCGGGCATTTCTAGCCAATACATAATTTCTGCATTACCCCCAATATAAGCCACATTGGGCAATACTTTTTCCTGAAAAACAGGTCTTAGCAAAGCGTTCGGAGAAATTCTAGACCAGTCTTTGGAAAGCTCATCAAACGAAATCTCGGGATTTCTATCTACAAGTTCAAAACCATCTCCTTTTGCCGAAATTCTATCTCTGGTATCTGTTAAATAAAACAAATTAATTTCTCTAGGATTTACTTGCACTTTGCCATATTTCTCGGTTAAAAATTTAATATTTTTTTGAGAAAAATGATAGGTAATTTGATTTTTGAGTTCATCTGAAAAAATATCTGCCATTTGGCTTTTCAGCGCGGAATCATCTCCATCAATCATCAATAAGCCATATTCTGCAAAAAGTTCTTGAACCAAATTTCTGGTAGCTTCGGTAAGTGTTTTTCCTTTTTGATAAGATTTTTTCATCAAAAGAATGAGCTGCGTACCAAAAACATCGTCTTTAAATTCTTTTTCAAATTCGTCAATAAATGAAATATCATCTATTACAATTCTACCAACTGCACCGCCAGATTTGCCTTTGATTTGATAAAAATTTTGAGAAGTTTTAAAATGGTTAATTTCTTCAAAATCATGGTCTTCTGTTGCCATCCAAAAAACAGGAACGAAATTTTTGTCTGAATTTTGACTGAGAAAATCTGCCGTTTTGATGGTTTGTAAAATTTTATAAACAAAAAAAGCAGGGCCAGAAAAAAGATTCAACTGGTGACCTGTAACTACTGTAAACGTATTTTCCTGAGAAAGCAAATTTATATTATTAATTTGTTTATCAGAAAGTTGCAGTTCTTTTAATTGATGCTTAAAAACATTTACTAAAATATTTCTTTGATCTTGAGAAAAAGATTTTGATTTTTCTTCTGCTTTAGAAAGAGCATTTTGCAAAGAAAACCGATAAGATGAAAACTGTGGAATTTCTAGATTCAGAAAATCCTTAATCAATTGAGGGATGCTTCCAATATTTTGAAATGGAATTTTTGATTTCAACATTAGGCAAAATTAATGAAATATATACCAAACGATTCCCAAATTCAATCGAAAATCATAAATAGGATAATTAGGCGCTGTAAATGATTTGTTTTTCATAAACGTAGTATTAAAATGCTGCGCTTCAGCAAAAATCATCATTCTTTTTACCTTCATATTAAAATAAGCATCTGCAATGGGTTGACCGCCAATAGAAGTACCACTATTAGAAAGAACAAACTCATTAAGCACTGGGAAATAATCTCTTGATTTGAATTTGCTGAAATAGTAAGCTTTAATTCCAGTTTGGATTTCTGCCGCATTTTTAAATGCTTTTGATTGATAAAAAACATTTAATCTTCCTACAAAATTAGGCATTGGCAAGAGTTCTTTTTGCGACAATGCACTTTGGAAAAGCAATTTGGTATTGAAATTTAGTTTCCAATATTTCAAGGTAGCTTCTCCACCAATTTGTGAAATATTTACCGCTTCAGAACTTTGTTTCGGAAGAAAATCTGTGCCAAAATAAGCAAAATTGTCTATTCTAAAATAATTAGCAAAAACAGAACTTTCGAACCATTTTAAATTGACTTTACCTCCAATTTCTGTAATGCTTTGGTTTTTGGCTCCACCAAAATTGTAGTTGAAATTCTGATAAAAAGACGGATTCATCAAATAATTAAAACTAGGAATAGCAGATTGAAAATTAACGTGAGCGTCTAAAATATACCCTTTGATTGGTTCTAGTTTTAGTAAATTCTCTGACCTTAGATAGTTTCCAAAAGATTTACCATTAGAATATTCTAAGAAAGATTTAACATCTACTTTGTCCCAAAGTTTAATTTCTAAATTACCAACCGCACCTAATCTATTTTCTTTGTTTTCCGTAGGAATTACTACGCCTACAGCAGTAGGAAGGTCTCTATCCGTTCCTAGATTAATCAATTGATGTCTAAAACCAGCTTCTAGTTTAAATGTTTTTTTATCAAAAACCAAACTGATGGTATTGCTTAGATTTTTAGAAAATTTGTAAGAATAGGTGTCAAATTTACTTACGTATGGACTTGCATAATAACTTTCGGCAGCAGCCTCTATAAATCTATATTTATTGGCCTGATGAAACAAAGTATGTCTCAGCTTAAATGGATATTTTTCTGAATTGACAAACTGGAATTCTTGAGAAAAATAATATCTTCTGGTAGAAAATCTAGAATCTGAACTTAGTAAATTTACAGAGAGATTCTGTCTGTTATTAAATCTACTATCATCTCCTAAAAACAGGCTTACATCTTCTAGCCCTGCATTTTCTTCATTGTTTACATTTTGATGAATATAGTGCGTATAAAATTGGTATCTATTATTTTTAGAATTAAAATGCGAAGAAAAAGTGATGTTATTAGAAGATGCTAAACTTCTGCGATACAATCCTTGAGAACGAAGCCCCATATATTCTACTGCAATATTAAAATTTTTACCTACATTTTGGGTATAGGTGGTGGTAAGTGCAGCACCTTGTTTCATTGCATTATGATAGACAAAAGAAGTGGTAGGTGTTTTTACATCATAATACTTCACATCATCAATCCCTATGATAAAATGTGACTTATTGGCTGGCAGCAAAGCTAAGTTTTGTTCTTTATTTACAGAAAAAACCAAATCTTGAAACCCTGAACCTATATTAGCAAACTGAATTTTTCCAAAATTATCTCTATTGTTAAATTGAGAAAACTGATAAGATTTATCTGCTGTAAAAACGGTATCAAAAACTTTTTTTTCAGAGAATTGATGGTAAATTAGATAATCATTAATGGTGGGTTTAAAGATTTTGACAGAATCTTTCCCTCCTTTATCCACAACCAAGGTATCTGAAGTGGAGGTTCTATTCTTTGGATTTGTAATAATCTGTGCCTTAGCAAAACTTACAAATAAAAGTATGATAAAAAATAGGTATCTCATTATGAAATTTTGAAATACAAAAGTAATGAAAAATGGGAAATAAAAAAGGTTACTCAAAATTCAGAAAATAAGTTAAGTAAAATTTTAATATTGATAATTAAAATTTTAATATATCTTTACTGAACCAATCAAATAATTAATTCTATGAATACAAAAGCTACATTTCTGATATCAATATTCCCTCTGTTCTATAGTGGACAAACTATTGCTAATCGAAGCATTTCTGATATTATAAACTATGACATTAAAAAAAAATCTACCGAAGACATAGATGGAACTCCATATCTATCAGACACTTTTTCTATCTCAAAAATTAATCACATAACAAATTCTGTAGAAACTAGATATAACATTTACACTGATGAAATAGAATTTAAGTTAAACAACAACATTTACATTTTACCAAAAGACGAAAGCTTATATGACACTATAACTCAGAGTGATGGGACTATAATTAAACTAATACAGGGATCCTATTATTTTGTACTTAGTAAATTTCCAAAATTAAATTTATTGAGTAAAGAAAAAATATCCATAGATAAAAATGAGACGTTACTAAAAAACGGATACAATAAAGAGGAAACACCATCCTACATAAAAGAAAAAACAATATATTATATTCTTTATAATGATAAATTAATAAGAATAGATAAGAATTTTGACATATTAAAAACCAATTTAGATAAAAAAGAAATAGTTGATTATCTTAAAAAGAATAAGCCATCTGTAAAAAATTCCGAAAATTTACTTGAACTTACAAAGTTCCTAAATTCAATTAATATAGATTAGTTTCTATTTAATTGTAATTAATCTAATTAGCGCAACTTCATCCATTTATCTAACAACAGAAAAAGCAAGAGGCTACCTCGATTGAGGTAGCCTCTTAAATTATATATATAAAACTAAATTAGTATTTATAATTTTGTTTTACATTAGTATTAGCACCAACTTCAGTATTAGGAATTGGAAATGCATAATTATAGTCTCCAAAATTAACTGTCCCAAACGTCTGTCTAACAGGGTCGACTAAAGGCATACTTGTACCAGTTCTGGCTAGGTCATCAAACCTAAATCCTTCAAAAGCAAGTTCCTTTCTACGTTCAAGCAAAATATTAGTATCATTAGCAACTGTATATTGAACAGCATTTCTATTTGCTGGTATTTTATTCAACTGTATTAATGCGTCTCCCGCTTTACTATTATGTAATAGAGCTTCGGCATAAATAAGAACTACTTCTTCAAATCTTATAACAGGAACATCATCAGATGGTATACTAACATTTGGATATTTACCAATATTTCTATATTCTGCCGTCGAAGTTCCATTCTTAGCAATAAATGCTGATGTCTTCCTAATATCATTCGCATCATAAATATCATAAAGATTTTTTAATGCCACTATATCACCATAGCTCCCTCTATAAATATTTGCTAAAGAGTTACTAGATAAATTATCTGTAGCATTAAAATCAACAGAAAAAATAACATTATTTGTAGAATCAGTGTTAAAAGTGGATAAATAGCTTGTTGCTGTTGCAACACTATATTTATTAGAATTAACAACAATTGCTGCTTCTTGTTCAGCTAATTGATACTGCTTAAAATACAAAGCGATTCTTGCCTTCAAGGCATGAGCTGCCATACTTGTAAAATAATGTTTGCTTGGGTCATCATAACTAGAATCCATTAATTGTATAGCCGCATCTAAATCTTTCATAATTGCATCATAATTCTGCTGTACAGTTTGTCTAGAAGGATACATATCAGACGGATTTCTAAAAGTGGTAACATATGGCACTCCTAAAGCATTCATTCCCCCTTGTCCCGCTATAAATTGTTGACCAAAAACCCTTAACAAATCGTAATGTCCTAAAGCTCTCATTATATATGCTTGTCCTTGAATATGCTTTATCTTATTTTGATCACCTGAAATCTCACTAGGGGATTTACCTAATACAATGTTAGCACTTCCAATAGTTTTATATATTTGAGACCAAGTATCAGCTGAATAAGCATCATTTATAAGCATATTCATCCTACCAACAGTTACGAAACGATTTGATTTAGCATTGGAAAAAGCATTATCAGATCTTACCTCTCCAAATATTATCAAATCTCTACCATAATAAGATGCACTTTGCATTCTATTATAGCCTCCTAAAAGAGCTGTATTAAGATCCGAAATAGTGTTTAAGTTCGTTAACAAATCCTTAGATTGAGATAAAGTAGGATCTAGACTATCGTCTGAACATGACGAAAAACTAATTAATGATCCAAACAATAAAATATTTATTATAAATTTTTTCATTTCTTAAAGTTTTAAAATTGAAGATTAACCCCGAACATTACAGATTTAACAGGAGGCGTAGTTACACTAGAATAACCATTTACAGAAACTTCTGGATCAAATTTCAAATCTTTATCAAAAGCATAAGTCCATAAATTTGTCCCTCTTATCGTAATTGAAGCTCCTGTCAAGCCTACACTTTTAATAACCTCTTTAGAAAGGTTATATCCAAATATAATATCCTTTAATCTAATATAACTACCATCGTATAAATGTCTTGTAGATACTGATGCAAAATTATTAGCTTTATTATAGCTCAAAACAGGAACATTTGTAATATCTCCTGGTTTTTGCCAGCGATCCATAATATCTTCTCTTACTATTGTACTTGCAATATTTGTACCTATACTATTCATCGTAAATTGAGCATACTGGTCATAAATTTTATTACCTGAAACGTAATAAAAATTAGCATTTAAGAAAAAGTTATCATATGAAATATTAGTACCAAATCCTCCTGTGATTTTTGGTAACGCTGTTCCTTGAAAAACTCTTTTTGCTTGAGCGTATGTGGATGTTTTATCCCCATCTACACCATTAATATACCATTCTGGCGCTCCTGTTTGAATATTAACACCTGCCCAAGTAGGCATATACCAAGAATAATACGAATTTCCTACTTGTGCACTTTGGTAAGAAGAACCTGCATTAATATCTATTGGCTTTCCATCTGGAGTTAATGCTAATTTTTCAATTCTATTTTTAAGCGTTGCAATTGTTCCGAAGATACTCCAATTAAATCTATCTCCTCTCACAATATTAAAATTTAAGCTAGCTTCTATACCTTTATTACTAAGTTCTCCAACATTCATAGCTTGGCTAGTAAATCCAGTAGTTAATGAAAGGGGAACATTTTGCAACAAATCATGTGTACGTTTATCATAATATTCGACAGATCCTGTAATTCGATTATCCCAAACACCAAAATCTAAACCAACATCAAAAGTGTTATTTTTTTCCCATGTCAGATTGCTATTTCCGAAATTTGAAACATATGAACCTCCTTGATTGTCATATTGTACATCATAATTTAAAACGGCTTGGTAAGAATTAATAGCTACACCTGCATTTCCTGTAAGTCCATAAGAAACTCTTAATTTCAAATCATTAAAAAATTCTGGCAGAAACTTTTCTCTACTAATATTCCACGCTGCACCAAGCGACCAAAAATTACCATATCTTTTACCATTTGAAAATCTAGAAGACCCTTCTCTTCTGATAGTAGCATCGAGGATATAACGATTATCATAGGAATAATTCAAAACTCCAAAATAAGATGCATTTTTCCAGTTTGAATATGAAGATGTTGCACTAAAACTAGCACTAGCATTAGCCAAATTTGTCAATCCATCCGCTGGAAAATTTGTGCCATAACCTTCAAGAACATCATATTGATTTTTCTGATATTCAAAAAATGCTGAAACATCTAATCTGTGCTTATCAAATTTACCTACATAATTCAATTGATTAATAGAAGCCCATGTATAGTTTTGCATAATTTGTCTATCAGAAGACCCATTCACTGAAGCTCCATCCCCCATATATCTATTATAATATGCTTTGTAATCATTCACTAAATAGTCTAAATTAATTCTAGAACTGAAGGTCAAATCTTTTAAAATTTTATATTCCAATTTAGCATTCACCAAAGTACGCATTTGCTTTTGCCAAATAACATTATTTTCCGAAGTAAACAAGACATTAGAATAACTGGTCATCTTCGCAAAATCCGTTACATTATATGAACCATCAGCATTATAAGGAGCAGCCCAAGGAGTTAATCTAATTTTCATATAATTAGGATTAGTAAAATAAGAACTACCTTCTAATATAGGGTTTTGCTTCAACCAAGAACCTGTTAAATTAGTTTCAAGACTTAATCTATCTGTCAACTTACGTTTATAATTAAACATTGCAGTTATTCTCTCAAAAGGATCTCCAATAGTCGTAGGTTCAGTCTTATTATAACCCAACGAGGTATAGAAAGTTGATTTATCATCACCACCTGTTGCACTAATATTCGCCGTATAAGTTGGAGCGTTTTTATGTCTAACCAAATCTGCCCAATTATGATCTTTTCCATCCCACAAATTATATGAACCTAAATTATTACTCTTTATTTGAGCAAGGGCAGTAGCTTGATCCCAACTATATGTATTCATAAGAGATTCTTGCAACAATTCAAGTTTTTGTTGTCCAGATATCATTTTATATTTATAAAATGCATCATTTTGAAAACCTAAACTAGAATTAAAGGTAAATTTTGTTCGACCTTTTCTACCAGATTTTGTAGTAATTACTATTACCCCATTTGATCCCCTTGCCCCATATATTGCTGTTGAAGCAGCATCTTTTAGAACTACAACAGATTCAATGTCATCATTATTCAAGCTAGCTAAAGATGACAATGAAGACAGCCCCGCGGAACCACTAGCATCTGCTGATGTATTCAAGTTAACCACCGGAACACCATCTATAACATACAATGGTGCATTTGAAGCAGTTAATGACCCGATACCTCTAATCCTTACATTTTGAAAAGCTCCAGGCGTACCTGTAGAGGTATTTACTGTAACACCAGGCACTCTCCCTTGCAAAGATTGTTCTACAGAAATTGAAGTAGGATTATCAATGTCTGATGATTTCAACACTGTAGAACTTCCTGTAAGTTGTGAAGCGACCTTTTTAACATATCCTACAACTACTACTTCTTCAATTTCTTTCTCGCCCTTTTCTTTGGTTTGTTGCGCCATCACAGTAGCTCCTCCTATAAAAAATAAGACTCCCGCTGTAAGCGCTTTAATTTTTACATTCATATTAACAAATTTTAATACATTGAATGGCAAAAATGTTAATAAATTTTAACATAACCAAATAAAAGTTAACATAATTTTTTAAAATAAAATAAAAAGCACAAATCTATGTAATTCATTTTTGAATTTATTACAATTAAAATTGTCATTTTCAATCAAAAAAATAATTACCATTAAGATGAATGTATTTATAATAAAAAATAAATACATATAAATATATTATTTAGAATAATTTTAAATTAAATTCCCTAAAAATAAAAAACTGCTTCTAATTTTTAGAAGCAGTTCTTATTATAATTATAAAGTTTATTTCAGTTTTTTCTTAACAGCTATTTCTTCATAAACTTCTAAAATATCCCCTACTTCAATATCATTATAGCCTTTAATATTTAATCCACATTCATAACCTTTGGTTACTTCTTTTACATCATCTTTGAAACGCTTTAATGATTCTAGCTCACCGTCAAATTTCACAATTCCATCTCTAAGTAGTCTAATTTTAGAATTTCTGGTTACTTTACCTGTTAATACCATACAGCCCGCAATAGTTCCCACTTTAGAAATTTTGAATGTTTCTCTAATTTCTACGTTTCCTATTACTTGTTCTTTTATTTCAGGCGAAAGCATACCTTCCATTGCTTCTTTTACCTCATCTATAGCAGCATAGATTACAGAATAAGTTCTAATTTCTATTTCTTCTCTATCTGCTAATTCTTTAGCATTAGCTCCTGCTCTTACGTTGAAACCAATCATAATAGCATCTGATGCTGCTGCTAATAGAACATCTGATTCAGTAATTTGACCTACACCTTTATGAATAATATTGATGCTGATTTCTTCTGTTGACAATCTTTGTAATTGGTCTGACAATGCTTCTACTGAACCATCTACGTCTCCTTTTAAGATAATATTCAACTCTTTAAAATCACCTAGAGCAATTCTTCTTCCTAATTCGTCTAGCGTAAGGTGTTTTTTCGTTCTTATGGTTTGCTCTCTTTGTAATTGTTCACGTTTATTTGCGATAGATTTTGCTTCTCTTTCGTCTTCATAAACCTTAAACTTATCACCAGCAGTAGGCGCTCCATCTAGACCAAGAACCGTAACAGGAATAGAAGGACCTGCTTCTTTTAGCTGTCTTCCTCTTTCGTCTAGCATTGCTTTTACTTTCCCATGATTTTTACCTGCTAAAAGATAATCTCCTACTTTCAGAGTTCCACCTTGAACTAGTACAGTAGAAACATAACCTCTACCTTTGTCTAGAGAAGCTTCTATCACAACACCATTAGCCACTTTATTTGGATTAGCTTTTAACTCAAGCATTTCAGCTTGTAAAAGCACTTTTTCCAACAATAAATCTACATTATTACCAAATTTAGCAGAAATTTCCTGAGATTGTACATTACCACCCCACTCTTCCACAAGAATATTCATCCCAGAAAGTTGTTGACGAATGTTGTCTGGATTAGCATTAGGTTTATCCACTTTATTGATGGCAATAATCATAGGTACACCTGCAGCTTGAGCGTGAGCAATAGCTTCTTTGGTCTGAGGCATTACATCATCATCCGCAGCAACTACAATAATTACAATATCTGTAACCTGTGCACCTCTAGCTCTCATAGCAGTAAACGCTTCGTGACCTGGAGTATCTAAGAAAGTAATTCTCTGTCCGCCTTCTAGCTTCACGTTATATGCACCAATGTGCTGAGTAATACCACCACTCTCGCCAGCAATAACATTTGTTTTTCTTATATAATCTAGTAAAGATGTTTTACCATGATCTACGTGCCCCATTACCGTAACAATAGGAGCTCTTGGCAATAAATCTTCCTCTGTATCTTCTACTTCTTCAGCAGCTTCAGCTTCTAAATCCGCATCTGCAAATTCTATTTTATAACCAAATTCATCTGCAACCAAAGTAAGAGTATCCGCCTCCAAACGCTGGTTCATAGTAACCATTACGCCTAATGAGAAACAAGCAGAAATTACTTCTGTAGCACTTACATCCATAAGAGAAGCTAATTCAGAAACCGTAATAAACTCTGTAACTTTAAGAGTTCTGTCTGCTGCTTCTAGTTCTTGCTGTAGTTCGTCTTGCTCTCTACGGTAAGTTCTTTTTTCTTTTCTATATTTAGATCCTTTAGATTTACCACCTTTATTGGTCAGTTTTTCTAAAGTTTCTTTAATTTGATTTTTGATTTGTTCATCAGTAAGCTCTACAGGCATTACTTTTTCTCTAGCGCCTCTTCCTTTTTGGTTTTTATTACCACCTCTAGAACCACCGCCTTGACCTTGTTGACCCTGACCTTGCGGACGATTGTTATTAAATGGAGGTTTTTTATCACCACCTGCACTACCACCTTGTTGGTTTGATCTATTTCCTCCACCGGTATTATTTCCTTGCGATTGATTTTGACCTTGCCCTGGCTGAGGTTGCCCATTATTAATTCTCTTTCTTTGTTTTTTCTTAGACTTATCAGATGGTTTTGAGGGTCTGTTTTGAAACTGAGAAAGATCTATTTTTTCGGTAGAAAGAATTTTCGGACCATCTAGTTTTTGATATACCGTTTCTATTTTTTCTGGAGTATCAAATTCTACTTTGGTAATTTCCTTAGGTTCTTCTTTTTTAGCCTCTACTGGTTGAGGTTTTGGAGCTTCAGGCTTATGTTCCTTTTGAACTTGAGGTTTTGGAGTCTCTTTTACAGAAGTTTCCTCTTTTTTAGGAGCTGGAGCTTTGGCTTTTGGCTCTAACTGAGAAAGGTCTATTTTATCCAAAACTTTGAACTCTTGCTTTTCTACTTCTGGAGTTACAGGAGCTTCTACTTTCGGTTTTGGCTCTTCTTTCACTTCAGGAGTTGGTTCTGTAGGAGCTGGCTTATTAGCATCCAAGTCTATTTTCCCTAGCACTTTGGTTTCGTTTACGCTAGGAGCTTTGGCTCTTATGACCTCAGGTACTTTTTTCTCTTCTAGTTCTAGTTTTTCTTCGGGAACTTTAGATATTACTACCTCATGAGAAGCCTTACGTTGTTCACCATCCTTGGCGAACTCGGCTTCTAATGCAGAATATGCCGCTTCTTCTAATTGAGCGTTAGGATTAGTCTCCACTTCGAAGCCTCTAGATTGTAAAAACTCTACCAATCTAGACATCGAAATATTGAATTCCTTTACCGCTTTGTTTAATCTAATTTTTGGCATTCTATTTTGTTATTTTCTTATTTGGCTTTATGCCTTGTTAATTTTAATTTTAAAACCTTGAATTATGCATAAGATTTTAATCTTCGAATTCTTCGCTTAGAATTCTCTTTACATCTTCGATGGTTTCTTCTTCTAAGTCTGTCATATTCACTAGAGCTCCTGTATCTTTATCAAGAACACTCTTTGCGGTTTCTAGACCTACTTTTTTGAACTCATCTATAATCCAACTTTCTATTTCATCTTTAAATTCATCAAGCTCTACATCATCATCAGCTTGTTTTTCTCTGTAAACGTCTATTTCATATCCAGATAACCAAGAAGCCAGTCTTATGTTTTGCCCTTGCTTACCAATTACTTTAGAAATTTCTTCCACAGGTGTATATACCAATGCGTAGGTATCATTTTCATTAATCTCTACCTTATTGATGGTTACGTTTCCTAAAGCTCTTCTTACTAAAATTTCAGGATTTTTAGACCACTGAATTACATCTATATTTTCGTTTTTCAGTTCTCTTACCACACCGTGTATTCTAGAACCTTTAACGCCTACACAAGCACCTACAGGATCTATTCTATCATCATAAGCATCTACTGCTATCTTCGCTTTTTCACCAGGAATTCTCACTACTTTTTTCAAGATGATGGTACCGTCTTGAATTTCTGGAATTTCTAGTTCTAATAATTTCTCTAAAAATTTAGGAGCTGTTCTAGACACAAAAATCTGAGGCTTAGAACCCTTGAAATCTACAGTTTCTATTACTGCTCTTACATTATCTCCTTTTCTGAAAAAATCAGACGGAATTTGGTTTTCTTTTGGTAAAATGTACTCATTACCTTCGTCATCTAACAAAATTACGTGTTTGTGACGAATATGGTGTACTTCTCCTACTGCTAACTCACCAATTCTATCTTTAAATTGCTCATACAACATTGCATTATTATGCTCTTGCAATTTAGTAGCCAAAATCTGTTTCAGGGTAAGAATACTTCTTCTACCTAATTGTGCTACAGGAATTTCCTGTGTATATTCTTCGCCTACTTCAAAGGTAGAATCAATTTTTTTAGCTTCAGAAATTTCTATTTCTAAGTCATCATCTTCAGACATTTCGTCTTCTACAATTCTTTTATTCAAAAATATCTGAAAATCTCCTTTATCAGGGTTTACAATCACGTCGAAATGATCATCAGAATCGTATCTTTTTCTCAAAAGAGTTTTCAACGAGTCTTCAATAATCGCCATTAAATCAATCTTACTGATTCCTTTTTCGTCTTTAAAATCTCCAAAGGATTCAATCAACGCTATATTGTCCATCTTTTTATATTTAAAGTTTAAGGTTTAAAGTCTT
>DDFD01000085.1 GCA_002337005.1 Flavobacteriales bacterium UBA1937
AAACATTAATTTTCAAAATAATATAATTAATCCTTCTTGGCTTCTTGCTTGGAAGGATTTTTTTAATTGAAAAATTGTAACATTTTTTTTACTTTTATACTAACTCCACAGAAACAAGAAAATGGTACATCTGCAACAAGAATTTTTAGAAAAAATTGAGAATCATAAAGGAATGATTTTCAAAATTTCTAAAATGTATGTAGATAATCATGATGATAGGGAAGACCTCTACCAAGAAATTGTATTTCAGTTGTGGAAGTCTTACCAAAAATTTGAAGGAAAAAGTCAGTTTTCTACCTGGTTGTATAGAGTGAGTCTAAATACAGCACTTACTTTTCTTAAAACCGAAAAAAGAAAACCAGACAAAGCTTTTTTACACGAAAACCTAGAACTAGCTGAAGAAGAAACTCAGCAAAAAGAAATACAAATAGATTTTCTTTACAAAGCAGTACAAGAACTCAATCCCATAGAAAAAGCACTGATTTTTCTCTTTTTAGAAGGGCAAAGCCACAAAGAAATTTCAGAAAATTTGGGTATTTCAGAAGTAAATGCAAGAGTAAAACTCAATAGAACCAAAGAAAAATTACAACAAATCATAAAAAAATACGGTTATGAATTTTGATGAATTACAACAAAAATGGCAAAACGAAGAAGTTTCTGCACCAGAAATTTCTCTAGACCATCAGCATAAAATAAATCACCCATTAGATAAAATAAGAAGAAATATGAAAATGGAATTTTGGTATTCCATCGTAAGTTATGTAGTACTTATTGCGTTGTTTTTTCCATATATTATTCATAATGAAGACCGCTTTATGATTATTTTTCTTATGCTATTGGGAATAGGGATTACGGCTTACTATTTTGCTAAATTTTTTAAATTATATAAGATAATTACAAAAGTTAATTTAACAACTAATTACCATCTGCTAAACCTTAGAAGTGAATTGGTAATTCATAAAGAGCTTTACAAGTCTTATTATATAGCTTTTATTCCTATATTAGTATGTGTTCTATTGGTTTCTACTCATTTTACTTTAAGAAATCAGACACAAATTTTAATTTTTTCTTTCAGCTTCTTTTTTACTTGTTTTTTCTTGTACATTATAGGAAAAGTATGGCTAAAAGAATTGTACGGAAAATATATCAATGAAATTTCTTCTCTTATCCAAAATTTAAACGAAGATGATACTTTTGATGTGGATAGAAAAACACTTAATATAGATTATAATTTTAAAAATCCATTGTATTTCAAATCCAAAGTGTTTTTTGAAAAAAGATTCGGTGACAAAGGTTTGCAGATTAACTTTTTAGTATGGATGGTTATTTCGTTTATTATTCTATTTATTTTGTCTGGTTTGATAGGATTTGTTGTAGGATATTTTGGAGCGAGATATAATATATTAGATGCCAAGGAGCTATTTGGAAAATAATAAAATCAATTAAATTTTTTAATTTAAAATAAATACATATTCTAAATAAACATGAGAACTCTTATTGCTAAATCTATTGATTACAGAAGTTTTGAACTTTTTGATGAAAGCGAAACTTCCTTAGGGAAAATTATTTATCCGAAATGGTACTCTACCAATGCAGAAATTCACATCAATCCTAAAATCTATAAAATTGAATCTAAAGGTTTTTGGACCACCTCTCTAGAAATTTTTGAATACGAAAAGATTGTAATGAAATTTAAAATGAGTTGGACTGGTAATATTGTTTTGATTGATTTTACCAATGGTGAAAGACATTTTCAAATAAATAAAGAAAAATGGTACAATGATGTTTTTGAAATGAAAAACGAAGCAGAAAAGACAATTCTTAAAATCAAAAGAATTTTTAAATGGAAAGATTTTAAATATTATTATGAAATTGTAATAGATGATGAAAGCCTATTGCCCATTACCATCTTGGGAATATTGCACGTGGTCAATTATTTCAATTCTAGCTCAGATGCAGCAGCATATTCTTAAACAAAAACTCCCGAAATTATCGGGAGTTTGTTTTATGTATTTAGGTAACCACCCCGTCTTCAAAAATTATAAATTTTTGAATCCACCCCTCCAAAGGAGGGGAATTTTATAGAGCATCTACAATGGCATTGAGCGTAGCAGAAGGTCTCATTGCGGCATAAGTTTTTGCTTCATCTGGTCTGTAATAACCATCAATGTTTTGAGCAGTTCCTTGTGCACCAATTAATTCTTCATTAATTTTTGTTTCGTTTTCTAGCATAGCACTTGCAACAGGCGCGAACTGAGCAGCCAATTCTGCATCAGCAGTTTGATTAGCCAGAGCTTCTGCCCAATACATTGCCAAGTAAAAATGAGAACCTCTGTTATCTATACCACCAACTTTTCTGGCAGGAGATTTGTCTGTTGCCAAGAATTTAGCATTAGCTTCATCTAAGGCATCAGCTAGAACTTGCGCCTTTTTATTATCTTGTGTTTGAGCCAAATGTTCTAAAGAAGCTTGAAGTGCTAAAAACTCTCCTAAAGAATCCCATCTTAAATAGCCTTCTTCTAAAAATTGTTCGATGTGTTTTGGTGCAGAACCACCAGCACCAGTTTCGAAAAGACCACCACCATTCATCAATGGAACAATAGAAAGCATTTTAGCAGAAGTTCCTAATTCTAAAATAGGGAAAAGGTCTGTAAGATAATCTCTCAAAACATTTCCAGATACAGAAATGGTATCTTTGCCTTCTCTAGCTCTTTTTAATGTTTCGGTCATAGCATCTTTTACATCTAGAATTCTGATATCTAGACCTGTAGTATCGTAATCTTTAAGATATTTTTCTACTTTTTTAATGATTTCAGCATCGTGAGCTCTTCCTTTATCTAACCAAAAAATAGCAGGTGTATCTGATAATCTTGCTCTATTTACCGCTAATTTTACCCAATCTTGAATAGGAGCATCTTTGGTCTGACACATTCTGAAAATATCACCACTTTCTACTTTTTGAGAAAGAAGAACGTTTCCGTTTTCGTCTTCTACTGTTACTTCTCCTTCTCCAGAAATCTGGAATGTTTTGTCATGAGAACCATATTCTTCAGCTTTTTGAGCCATCAAACCTACATTCGGAACAGAGCCCATCGTAGTAGGATCTAATTTTCCGTGGGCTTTCATATCATCAATACATGCTTGATAAAAACCTGCATAAGAACGGTCTGGGATTATACAAACAGTATCTTCTTCTTTCCCTTCTTTATTCCACATTTTACCGCCTCCTCTTATTAATGCAGCCATAGAAGCATCTACAATAATGTCACTTGGAACGTGGAAGTTGGTAATTCCTTTGTCAGAATTCACCATTGCCACTCTTGGTCCGTTTTCCAATGCTTTTTCTAAGTCTGCTTTAATTTCTGCTTCCTGAGGAATACCAGCAATTTTATCATATAAATTAGCCAAACCATTGTTTGGATTAATATCTAAAGATTTAAAAGTCTCTGCATATTTTTCAAAAACTTCACTGAAAAAAGTTTCTACAATTGCCCCAAAAATAATAGGGTCAGAAACCTTCATCATAGTTGCTTTTAAGTGAGCAGATAACAATACATTTCTATTTTTAGCTTCAGCAATCGCTTCTTTAACGAATGATTTCAAAGCATTCAAATTCATTACCGAAGAATCAATTACTTCACCTGCTTTTAATGGAGCAAAATCTTTTAATAATTTCTTAGAACCATCATTTCCTTTGAAAACAATTTTATATTTCGTAGCGTTTTCTACTGTAGTAGAAGTTTCTGTTCCGTAGAAATCTCCACTGTTCATATGTGCTACATCTGTTTTGCTATCTTTAGCCCAATCTCCCATTCTGTGCGGATTGGTTTTAGCATAATTTTTAACCGCTTTAGGAGCACGTCTGTCTGAATTTCCTTCTCTTAATACTGGATTTACGGCACTTCCTAGAACCTTAGCATATTTAGCTTTGATGGCAGTTTCTTCATCATTTTTAGGTTCAGCAGGATAGTTAGGAACCGCATAACCTTTGGCTTGTAATTCTGCAATGGCAGCTTCTAATTGTGGTGCAGAAGCAGAGATATTAGGCAGTTTTATAATATTAGCATCTGGTTGGGTAGCTAATTGCCCCAATTCTGCAAGTGCATCAGCTATCTTTTGGTCATCCTTTAAAAATTCTGGAAAATTAGCTAGAATTCTTCCAGAAAGAGAGATGTCAGGAACAGCAATTTCTATATCTGCTGATTTTGTAAATGCCTTTACAATTGGCAAAAAAGAATGGGTAGCAAGCATAGGAGCTTCATCCGTAAGAGTGTAGTAGATTTTAGATACAGACATTTATTTTTCGTTTTTTTATTTGTTAAAAATTAAGAAGTTAGCAAATTTACGGTTTTTATAGAAAATATGAAAACAACCAATTTATAAATACTGTTAATTATTTTAAATAAAAAAATCTATCTTTGACTAGAAAATTATATAATATGGCAAACATTACATTACAAGGAAATGAAATTCATACTACGGGTAATTTACCAGAAGTGGGTACAGTAGCACAAGGTTTTACACTAGTAGCAGAAGATTTATCAGAAAAATCTCTTTCTGATTTCGCAGGAAAAAAAGTAGTTCTTAATATTTTCCCAAGTATAGATACTGGTATTTGTGCAGCTTCTGCTAGGCATTTTAATGAAGATGCTAGCTCTTTAGAAAACACAGTGGTGATTAATATTTCTAAAGATTTACCTTTCGCTTTGGGTAGATTTTGCGCTGCAGAAGGTCTTAAAAATGTAATTAATTTATCTGATTACAGAAGTAATTTCGGAGAAACTTATGGTTTAACAATTACAGATTCTCCACTTAAAGGGTTGTTAAGCAGAGCTGTAGTAGTTCTAGACGAAAACGGAGTAGTGAAATATACAGAACAAGTACCAGAAATAGCTCAAGAGCCAGATTATAGCGCAGCTTTAGAAGCCGTAAAATAATTTCAGCAGCTTAAAATTTGAATGATATTATAACCTTTTCAGAAATGAAAAGGTTTTTTTATTTGCTAAAAATGTTTATCTTGGTTTAAATTTAAGAATAGAATGCAAGATATTTTTAAGGAAGTATATCAACATTTTTTGTTGAGTGAAGCAGATATAGAAAACATCAAGTCATGTCACGAAAAAGTCTCTTTCAAAAAAGGTGAATTTCTATTAAAAGAAGACGAAATTGCTGATGAATATTATCTTTTGGAGAAAGGTTTGGTGCGAGCTTTTGTACTTGATTTTGACAATAATGAGATTACTACAGAGTTTTTTTGTGAAAATGAAATCGTGATTGTTCCGTCCTCACTTTTCCAAAGAATGGCAAGCAAAGAAAATCTGCAAACGCTTACAGATTGTACACTTTGGAAAATTGATTTCGGAAAATTTCAAGAATTATTTCATAGCATTGAAGGAATGAGAGAATGGGGGAGAGCGTGGTTTACATTTCAACTTTTTACGATGAAACAAAGGTCTCTAGAAATGATTACCGAAACTGCCAAAAACAGATATTTAAAACTAATGAAAGATAAACCCGAAATTCTATTAAATGCTCCGCTAAAGCAGATTGCCACATTTCTTGGGATTACAGATACATCGCTCAGCAGAATAAGAAAAGAAATTATGCACAATTAATTTCTTGTCTTATGGCAAGTTGGTTTTGATTGGGATGAATTATTTTTGAATAAAAAAGATGGAAAACAGAAATTTTAGCATCACATTTTTAGTAGATCAGCGTCCGGCCGAAGTTTTTGATGCAATATTGAATGTGAGAAATTGGTGGTCAGAAAGTTTAGAAGGAAATTCAGAAAAACTAAATGATGAGTTTATCTATAGACATAAAGATATTCATTATTCTAAGCATCAATTAATAGACGTAGAAAAAGACCGAAAAGTAGTTTGGCTTACCATAGATAGTAAATTAACTTTTGTACAAAAACAAAACGAATGGAATGACACAAAAGTTATTTTTGAAATTTCTAAAAAAGATGATAAAACGGAATTAAAAATAACTCACGATGGTTTAACTCCTGATTTTGAATGCTTTGATGGTTGTTCCATAGGTTGGACACATTATTTGCAAAACAGTTTGCTTCCTCTTATTATCTATGGAAAAGGAATGCCTGATAAACTAGAATAAGTGAGTCTGTTTTTTTATATATTAGAACAATTAAAAACATAAAATTATGGAAGATTACAAAAAAATGAATCCCGTAGCGTGGTTCGAAATTTATGTGAATGATATGCCCAGAGCAAAAAAATTCTACGAAGAAGTTTTTCAGATGGAAATGTTCCCCATGCCAAATCCTACAACAGATGAACTAGAAATGGTGGTTTTTCCTTACGAAATGGGCAGTAAAGATACCGCAGGTTCTTTAGTTAAAATGACAGGTATAGAAGCAGGAGCTAATAGTACCATTATCTATTTTGCTAGTGAAGATTGCACTACCGAAGAAAACAGAGTAGAAGCAGCTGGTGGTAAAATTTTTAGACCCAAAATGTCTATTGGTGAGCATGGTTTTATTACCCTGTTTTTGGATTCTGAAGGAAATATGATAGGTTTACATTCAATAAAATAAGGAATAAATGATGAAAATTTTTAAAACAGTTGTTTTTGTATTATTTGGTTTAATGTTTATTAATGCTGGATTAGACAAGTTTTTACATTATATGCCAATGCCACCAATGGAAGGAGAAATGAAGAAAATTTTTGATGCCATCATTACTTTAAAATGGGTGATGCCATTAGCTGGTTTTGTAGAATTAGTGGCAGGTATTTTAGTGTTATTCCCTAAAACCAGAACTTTAGGTGCATTAATGATTTTTCCTGTTTTAATAGGGATTTTATGCCATAATGCTACCTTTATGCCAGAAGGTTTAGCGATTGCAGGGGTATTATTTTTAATCAATATTTGGATGATTGCAGACAATTGGACTAAAATAAAATCTATTTTGAACTAAAAAATGGATGCTTTGAAACAAAGCGGATATCAATCTGTAAACGGAATTAATCTCTATTACGAAATTTATGGAGAAGGAAATCCTTTGGTTTTGATTCACGGAGGTGGTTCATCAGGTTTTTTTGATTTCGAAGAAGTGGTAAAAAGAATGTCTAATCATTTCCAATTAATTTTAATAGATCTTCAGAATCACGGTAAATCTGACCATCGTGATATTCCTGAAACTTTCGAACAAGATGCCAAAGACGTTATTGCAGTTTTAGAAAATCTTGGGATACAAAAAGCGTCATTTTTTGGTTTTAGCAATGGTGCTACTACTTCGCTTAAAATTGCAGAATTATTTCCTCTGAAAGTAGAAAAATTAGTTTTTGCTTCTGGAAATACAAAACGCAGTGGATTAATTGATGGATTTTTCGAGGGAATGCTAGCTTCTTCGGTAGATAATATGCCAGAATATCTCAAAATTAATTTCTTGAAATTAAATCCTGATCCATTAAAATTCTACAATATGTACGAAAAAGATAGTCAGAGAATGGTTCATTTCAGAGATTTCGGAGATGAGGTTTTAGAGAATATTAAAAGTCCAGTTTTTTTAATTGTTGGTGATAAGGATGTGGTAAAAACAGAACATTTTATAGAATTGAGTAAAAAAATACCAAATAATCAACTGATGATTTTACCTGCTAACCACGGAAATTATATGATGAAAGAAGGAAACGGCAATCTAGATAGCCGTTTAATTGATTTTACAATATCAGAAATTACTCATTTTCTTTTGAAAATAGATTAACCATTAAATTATTGTTATGAAAAATAGTCTTTTATTTGCAATGGTTTTTACCATCTTTTCTTGCAAACAAAACGAAGAGAAGACCATAATTCCGGAAAATAATTTTGCTCAAAACGAAAAAATAGCCAAAGAACTTTTTGTGCATTTTAACAACCACGATTGGCGAAAAATGGCAGATTTATACTCAGAAAAAGCAGAATTCAAAGAACCTGCTTCTGGAATGGTTGCGCACCAAAAATCAAAAGACATGATTATAAAAGAGTATTCTGAATTACAAAATCAATTTCCAGATGTGCAAGATTCTGTGGTATCTGTTTATCCTTCGGGAGACAAAAATGTAATTGTAGAATTTGTTTCAAAAGGTACTCTTCCAAATCAATCAAAATTTGAACTCCCGATTTGCACTATTTTCACCATAGAAAATGGTAAAATCACAAAAGATTATACGTATTTTGATAATTCTAAATAACAATTAATTTAACTTTTAATTTTAAAAATGGAACCTCTTATTGTAACCACTACCATCAATGCTCCCATAGAAAAAGTCTGGGAATTATTTACCAATGCAGAACATATCATCAATTGGAATTTCGCCCACGAAAGTTGGCATTGCCCAAAAGCTGAAAATAATCTAGAAATTGGTGGCGAATTTTTCTATACCATGGCTGCCAAAGATAAATCTGCAAGCTTTGTTTTTCACGGGACTTATACAGAGATTGTTCCACATCAGAAAATTGAATACCATATAGAAGACGGTAGAAAAGTAGAAGTTTTTTTCAATGAAATTGATGAAAATACTACAGAAATCTTCGAGCGTTTCGAACCGGAAAATATCAATGCTCTAGAAATGCAAGAACAAGGTTGGCAAAGCATCTTAAACCAATTTAAAGAATATACAGAAGGGAACTAAAAAGTTTCCTTTTTTATTTTACAGTGTGGAAAACTCCCTTTACATTTTTTAATTTACTATAAAGAATTTTTCTTTTTGGGGTAAATTTTAAGCTTTTTATTCCTATTTCAGGTTGGTCTTCGGCAATGCTGCTGTCATTATTGTAGTATGTGAAATTCATAGTTTTGTATATGATGTCAATGTTTATTGAAGCTAAAGAGTCTTTAGCCTTATAAAAATTTATATTTCCTAGATTAAAAGATTTAACAGACCCAATATCGTTTCCCAAAACTGTTTTAATTCCATAAAAAGTAATTTTATTTTTGTTGATTTTTAAATTTTCAAAAATGTACTCATAAATTATACCAGAGTTTATAGTACTGTGAGATTTTACTTTTAAAACTAAATCTTCAAATTTTTCATAAGAAATCTTTGTAAGGGTGTCTTTAGAATTGTTTTGAGAGGGGATAAATCTATTTATAGTTAATGTGTCTTTGGAAATCCATTCTCCTATATTACCATCTATTGTAAAGCCTTCGTCTAAATCAAAATCTTCATCTTTTTCAAAAATTTTAGTGACAGAAAAATCATCTCCCATTGCTCCCATTCCTATGGTGTAATTGTAAATTTTATATTTATCATTTAAACTTGTTTGGACTTCAATATTTGTAATATCTTTTTCAGTAATCTTGAAAGGATTGCAGGAAATAAGAAATAGTAAGAATGTTAATTTTTTCATTAGTTTTTTTATAAAGTAAAGATAGTAAATTTAGAAATAAATTTTCCTATTTTTGTCCATCATCAATCATCAATCATCAATTGAAAGACTATTATTATTTTCTCGGGATTAAACCAAATGCTTCAGAAGACGATATTAAAAAAGCGTATAGAAAGCTTTCATTCAAATATCATCCTGATAAAAACGAAAATGATGATTTTTTTACTGAGCGTTTCAGAGAAATTCAGGAAGCTTACGAAACTTTGATAGATATCGAAAGAAGGAGAGTTTATGACCAAAGTTTTGGGCAATTTCTTAGAAGTCAAAAATCTGTACTTCCTCCTAAAATTAAGAATTTCCACGCCAGTGCGGTAAGAGCAGAGAAAGGTGCAGAAATTACCCTATATTGGCAAACCTATGATGCAGATTTGGTGAAAATTACTCCTTTTGGATTAGAAAAATCGCAAGGTGAAAGAACTTTTAGAATCAAAGAATTTGATAAAGAAGGGAAATTTCAAATCATTTTGCACGCTACCAATACCTTTCTGAATAAAACAGCAGTACAAGGAATTACTATTTTAGAGATTTCCAAAGAAAATTTGAAGGTAAATTCTCAAGAATTTTCTGTTCCTAAATCGCAAACAAATCCTGAAAAATCAACTCAAGAACTTTCAAAAAGGTGGTTTATTTTTTTAATACTTCTCATCATTGCAGCTATTGCGATTTACGTTTCAGAAAAAGCGTAAAAAATTCTGTCCAAATTTTGTTTAAAAAACATATAGTTTGATTATTGAGAGTTTTTAAGGCAATCAAAATCAATTTTTTGACTATAGCCTGATTATATTTTTCTATGAATCAAACTGTTTGATATCTATACTCTAAATTTTAGCATTACACAAAGTTTTTGTATTTTTACGCATCTAATAAAAGTAAAAAATCAACACTTAATTTAATCTATGAACACACAGCAGTTTGTGAACCGTCACATTAATCTAAATGATGCAGATAGAGACGCTATGCTATCTAAAATAGGCGTTTCTTCTATAGATGAGCTCATCTCCCAAACCATTCCAGATTCTATAAGACTTGCGAAGGATTTGGATATTCCAGAACCACTTTCTGAGTACGAAATGCTTCAGCGTTCTAAGGAATTGGCAGAGAAAAATTTAGATTATGACACTTACATAGGATTTGGTTACCACAATAGCATTTTGCCAAGTGCTATCCAAAGAAATATTTTAGAAAATCCGAGTTGGTACACTGCTTATACTCCTTACCAAGCAGAAATAGCACAGGGAAGATTAGAAGCATTACTTAATTATCAAACGTTAATTACCAATCTTACTGGTTTTGCTTTGGCAAATGCTTCTTTGCTAGATGAATCTACCGCAGCTTCTGAAGCCATGAATATGTTCTACAGCAATAGAACCAAAGACCAGAAAAAAATAGGAACAAATAAATTTTTTGTTTCAGAATTGGTTTTACCTCAAACGATTGCAGTTCTTACTACCAAAGCCGAAGGTTTGGGTATAGAAATCGTAGTAGGGAATCACGAAACATTTTCGGCAGAAGGGAATTTCTTCGGCGCTTTATTACAATATCCAGGTAAAAACGGAATTGTTTTGGATTATACAGATTTTATTCAAAAAGTAAAATCTCAAAACCTTCAGGTAGTAGTTGCTTGTGATCCTTTAGCTTTGGTTAAATTAAAATCTCCTGCCGAAATGGGCGCCGATTGCGCTATAGGAACTACCCAAAGATTTGGGATTCCTCTTGGTTATGGTGGTCCTCACGCAGCATTTTTTGCTTGTAAAGAAGATTATAAACGTGATATTCCGGGTAGAATTATTGGTGTTTCTCAAGATATGTATGGTAAACGTGCACTTAGAATGGCATTACAAACCAGAGAACAACATATAAAACGTGAAAAAGCGACTTCTAACATCTGTACTGCTCAGGTTTTATTATCTGTAATGGCTGGTATGTATGCTGTATATCATGGCAAAGCAGGATTAGAATATATTGCCAACCAAATTCATTATAAAACCAATGCTCTAAGAGAAGCTTTACAAATTTTAGGATATGAAATTGTAAAAGAACCCGTTTTTGATACTGTAAAAATGGCGTTTTCTGAAGCCGAAAAATTAAATCTTAAAAGATTTTTGATTGACCATAAAATTAATCTCAATTATTTTTCAGAAGGAATTGTGAGTATCTCTCTTAACGAAACTACTACGATTGATAAGATTAATAAACTCGTGAATTCCTTGGCTCATTACAAACAAAAACAAGGTTTTAAACTTAATCTAAAAGAAGAGTATTCAATTCCAGATGATTTGCTAAGAAAAGACGAAATTTTAACCGAAGAAGTTTTTAATAAATACCATACAGAAACAGATTTGATGCGCTACATCAAGCGTTTAGAAAGAAAAGATCTTAGTCTTACTCATTCTATGATTTCTTTAGGTTCTTGTACCATGAAACTGAATGCCGCTACACAGATGATTCCGCTTTCTTGGGAGAACTGGGGAGCTATACATCCTTTTGTGCCGATAGAACAAGCACAAGGTTACCAAAGATTAATTAAATCTTTAGAAAAATATCTTGCAGAAATCACAGGTTTTGCAGGAACTTCACTTCAGCCTAATTCTGGTGCACAAGGAGAATATGCTGGTTTAATGGTAATTAGAGCCTATCAAAAATCGATTGGACAAAGCCATAGAAATATATGTCTTATTCCTCAATCTGCACACGGAACCAATCCTGCTTCTGCGGTAATTGCTGGATTAAAAGTTGTAGTGGTGAAAAATCTAGAAAATGGTGAAATTGATTTCGAAGATTTAAAAGCTAAAGTAGCAGAACATAAAGATTATCTATCTGCTCTAATGATTACTTATCCATCTACATACGGTTTCTTTGATGCTAATGTAAAAGAAATTACCAACTTAATTCACGAAAATGGTGGACAAGTTTATATGGATGGTGCCAATATGAATGCACAAGTAGGATATACTTCTCCAGGAAATATTGGGGCAGATGTTTGTCATCTTAATTTGCATAAAACTTTTGCCATTCCTCACGGTGGTGGAGGCCCAGGTGTAGGGCCAATTTGTGTAGCAAAACACTTAGTACCTTTTTTACCTAAAAACCCTAATATTCCTACTGGTGGAGCTAGTGGAATAGATGCTATTTCTGCTGCGCCTTATGGTTCTGCTTTGGTGCTTAATATTTCTTATGCATACATCAAAATGCTAGGCACTGATGGTCTTAAAAAATCTACAGCGCACGCCATTTTAAATGCCAATTATTTGAAAGAAGTTTTGGCAGAGCATTTCCCTATTTTATATGCTAATCAGAATAGTAGAGTAGCACACGAATGTATTGTAGATTTCCGCCAGTTTAAACCACTAGGTATAGAAGTAGCAGATGTGGCGAAAAGATTAATGGATTATGGTTTTCATGCGCCTACAGTAAGTTTCCCTGTTGCTGGTACATTGATGATAGAACCTACAGAATCTGAAAGCAAAGAAGAACTTGACCGTTTTGCAGAAGCTTTAATTTCAATTAAGGCAGAAATCGAAGAAATTGCAGCAGGAAAAGCAGATACACAGAATAATGTACTGAAAAACGCGCCACATACAGAACAAATGGTAATCTCTGATACTTGGGATAAACCTTACAGCAGAGAAAAAGCAGCTTATCCGCTAGAATGGGTAAGAACACATAAATTCTTCGCTTCGGTGTCTAGAGTAGAAGAAGCTTATGGAGATAGAAATTTGGTTTGTACTTGTGAGCCAATAGAATCTTATCAATAAGAGTTTTCATTTAAATATGATAAAAATCGCTAAATAATTTTAGCGATTTTTTTTATTCAATTCCTATTTTGTTTTGTGTGCAATCTATGTACAAAATATTATCTAAAAATAACTTGTTTCCTAGCATTCCTGTTATTCCTGAAAACTTCATCATATAATATTGAGTTTGGGAATATCCTTCTACATAAGTGACATTATTTAAAGGTATTTTGCAGTTTCCGATTTGTATTTTTTGTGTACAGTTTGCAGTATATGTGGTTAAAATATGATCCCAAGATTGTGATTTTTCAATATTGATTTTTGAATTTGTTTGTTTTAATTCTTGCCACACTTCTTTGTTGGTTAATAATTCATAAGCGCTGCTACCCGAGTCATATAAAAATTTTCCTTCTTTTCCCTCTAGAAAGCCATCAAAGATAATTTTTCTTTTTTTGAACTTGAAATCAAATGTTTTAGTTTGAAAAGAAGCAGGAATTTTAGATAGATTCAAATTGATATAATTCTCTCTAAAATTAATAATTGTTTTTCTGTTTTCTAAAATATCTGCTCCTATTGTGCCTATTATTTTTAGAGATGCATTATCATCGTCAGCACTACTTTTGTATATTTTAAAATTACTAGAGGTGACGTTTGTTTTACCAATATTGAAAGAAGCTTTTGCAACATCATTTTTTATGGATATTTGACAGATGTTTTTAATTGGATTCGAGTAAAAAACCGTGTAAGGAGAACCGGTATCAAATTGTAAATAATACTTGGTAGTGTCATTTTCAAAATGAATAGGAAGCAGCAGTACATTTTTCTCATTACCTAACCATTTTAATGGAATAGAACCGCTTTCGTTTTTTACTGTTAAATAGTTTTTGTCTGGGCTAAATTTTTGGTCAAAATAAATATAACCACCAACTGCGGATAAAATTAATATGCCTAAAATAGACAATATTACTTTCTTTAAAATTTTCATTCTGTTTTTTTTGCAAATTTCAATTTTTGAAGACAATTTATTTGCAAAAAGAATACGTCAATTTTACGTCAGTTTATTTTGTGCTTTATAAATAATTGATTTTTAGTTTCTTATGAAGGTCTTTTTTAGTATTTAGACTAATGCCATTGATGAGAACTACCAGTAGCTTTAGGCAAATTATAATGACCAAAGGAATTATAAACAGCGGAAATTGCAACGATAATCCTTTTTGAATAAATGGACTTGTTATTTGAGAAATAGCCAAAGCACTTGCAATTAGAATTTGAAGGCTTACCATATTTTTTCCAAGTTCTTTATTTTGTTGATCAGTTGTTTTGTAGGTCAAAATTAAAGGTAAAATTACTCCTCCAAATGGTATTATAAGTCCTACTAAACTAGAAATATTAATCAATTTTGCTCTTTCTACACTAGTAATCACTTTGTGAGGAATAAGCTTTTTCGGTTCGGTTTCAAAAAAAAGAGCAAGAGCTTTTAAGGTAAAACCTTTTGGTACGTTACCAGCCTCAATTCTTTGAATGGTTCTTAAAGAAAGACCGCTTTTTTCGGCAAGTTCGGTTTGGGTTAAATTCTTTTCTTCTCTTAAATGCTGAACTATTGATTTCATTTTGTTCTGGTTTGTGTGTTATGCAAAGATTCTGCTAACATTCTAAAGCTAGAAAATTCTTTGACCAATGTACAAAATTTTAACAGAATTAGATATGGTAAAAAAATTGAATGGGATTCCTTCAACCCCCGCTTTTGCAAAACTGATGTTAGCTGACTTTTTTAATCTTCGTTGTTTAAAACAGATCTAAGCCATAATAGTGAAGCTCCTTTTGATATTGGTTTAAATGAAGTTCCCTTATCTATAAGTTTATTATTGTAATTGTCAATAACTTTATACATTTTTTCCGTATTTGCAATAAAACTATCTTCTAATTCTTTTATGTTATTTATATTGTGAGTTTTTAAGTCATTTACATATTCTGAATCAATGAAATTAGAATACTTTTCAATTTGAAAGCCTAGATTATTTTTAACTTTTTCTTCTAAATCAAAAACTAGTTTGCTATTCTCTAAAAAGCTAATTAAGGAAGAAACATTAATTGCCAAGTTTTCAGGTTCTGAATCAAGTTTTTTGCTAACCTCTATAATGTGTAAATCTATTTCATTTTTGAGTTTTACAAATTCTATATCTGCTTGTTCTAATAATGCTGCAACTCTATAAAATGTTCTTTTTGCAGTATCAGGAATTTCATTTGCACCTTTGTATCCAAGATCGTGTTCAATTTCCGCCCAAGAATGTTGGAGAATGGATCTAATTTGAACTTCTGCTTTCAAATTTCTAAAGTTTTCATATTCTGTTAATTCTTGTCTTTTTTGATTTAAACAAATAATATAATGTAAACTTCTATAGCCAAATTTATCGATGTCAAGTTTTCTTTTGTCAATTGAGTTTTCGTAGTCAATGTTAAATTCTTTTGTTAAAAAGTCTGATATCTTATCAATATCATCTTCGAAATAAGAGATAATTCTAATTCCAATAATATCAGTAATTTGATTAATATCATTGTATTTATTTTTTTTATTAGTTTGTTTTCTAAACTATCTTTATCCTTTATTCTAAAACAAAGTTGATGAACATTAATGTCATATTTTTCAAGTAAAGATTTTAACAAAATATTTAATTGTTCAGCGAATTGATAATATTTACCATAATTAGAATTAAATTCCTGAATGATTTGTTCTGTATTCATAGTTTGTATAAAATGTCAGCCAACTCATAAATATACTAAACTTTACTTAATTTTTTTGAAATGAGATTAAAAGTTTTATATACAGTTTGTTATGCTTTGTTTTCAGGTTAATAATGTTTTTATTATGAAAGATAAAGTATTTTTCAAATAATTGTATTTATCTTTAATTTTTAAGTATCAAATATAATGATATATTTTCACAAGACAATACGGTTTTCTGTATGGTTGTTTTATTTTTTTATTATAAAGATTTTAGATAGAAAAAAATTTAAGTTAGTACTAGATTCTTATATCCCGATTCGTAAATAATTGAACGCACTCATCATCAATTATAATTCATCTTCAAAGATAATTAGAGTAGGGTGGTGGTGTATTTCGGGAAATAGAGTTTATTTTAAAATAAATTCAGATATAATTAATTGTTTAAATCTGTTAAACCAATTTTTTTTATTGTTTTTGTGATTTTTATTAGATTTTTAATCTTTTGGTTCAGATTTTGTTATATCTTTGCATCGTAAAATTGATCAACAAGAAATGAAATTTGTTACAGAAGTTACAAGCGATAAACATTTTGGTTATGCCGAGGAAATAGTAGAAGAAATGGAATCTTCTGCTAAAGTGAGAGGTACAGGTATTGCAAAAAGAACTCCAGAATATATTCGAGAAAAAATGAACTCAGGAAGTGCCATTATAGCACTTACAGAAGAGGGAGAGTGGGCTGGTTTCTGTTATATAGAAACTTGGTCAGATGGTGCTTATGCTTCTAATTCGGGGTTAATTGTTTCTCCTAAATTTAGAAATATGGGGCTTGCAAGTATGATTAAAGAAGCCGTTTTTAACCTAACCAGAACCAAATATGCGGATGCTAAATTATTCGGGATTACCACCGGATTAGCCGTAATGAAAATTAATTCTAGGCTGGGTTACTATCCTGTAACTTTTGCAGAGTTAACCAAAGACGACGAGTTCTGGAGCAGTTGCCAAAGCTGTGTAAACTATCCTATTCTCCAAAGTAAGGATAGGAAAAACTGCCTTTGTACAGCTATGTTGTACATTCCTCCCAAAAAAGAAAAAGAAAATAATTAATAAATAGAGTAGGTATTAGGAAATGCCCAATCTCAAATCAAAAAATAGAGTTAGAAAAACATGAAAAAAGTTGTTTTAGCATTTAGTGGCGGTTTAGATACTTCTTTTTGTTCAGTTTATTTGCAACAAGATTTAGGCTACGAAGTTCATGCAGTTACGGTAAATACAGGTGGTTTTAATGCAGATGAAGTAGAGAAGTTGAGGGAAAAAGCAATGCTACTTGGTGCTAAAACTTTTACTTGTCTAGACGTAGTCAAAGAATATTATGATTCTTGCATACAATATCTGGTTTTCGGAAATGTTTTAAAAAATAATACTTATCCACTTTCTGTAAGTGCAGAACGCACCATTCAGGCAAAATCTTTGGCAGAATATGCGCTAAAAATTGGTGCAACTGCCATCGCTCACGGAAGTACAGGTGCTGGAAACGATCAGGTTCGTTTTGATGGGATTTTTAATATCGTTTGTCCACAGATGGAAATCATCACGCCGATTCGCGATTTGAAACTTTCTCGCGAAGCAGAAATTCAATATTTAACAGAAAAAGGATTTTCGGGTGATTATACCAAATCAGTATATTCTATTAATCAAGGACTTTGGGGAACTTCGGTTGGCGGAAAAGAAACGCTCACTTCTCATAGCAATTTGCCAGAAGAAGCCTATCCTTCTCAATTAAAGAAGGAAAATCCTGAAAAATTGACTTTAGAATTCGAAAAAGGACATTTAATTAAAATTAATGACCAAAAATTTTCTCATCCTTCTGAAGCGATTGTGAAACTCAATGAAATTGCTTCTGAATTTGCGATTGGAAGAGATACTCACGTTGGTGATACCATTATTGGGATTAAAGGTAGAGTAGGTTTCGAAGCAGCGGGTGCTATTTTAACTTTGAAAGCGCATCATTTGCTAGAAAAACATGTACTTTCTAAATATCAATTGATGATTAAATCTCAAATGGCAGATTGGTACGGAACTTGGCTTCACGAAGCACTTTTCTTAGATCCTGTGATGAGAGATATTGAAAAATTAATGGAAAATTCTCAGCAAAAAGTTACAGGTAAAGTATTTATTACGCTTCTTCCTTATCGTTTTGAACTGAACGGAATAGAATCTAAATATGATTTAATGACTTCTAAATTCGGAAGTTATGGTGAAATGAATAAATCTTGGAGCGGAGAAGACGTGAAAGGTTTCTCTAAAATTTATACCAATTATTTGTCGATTTATCATCAAGTAAACGCGGAAAACAATGATTAAAGCAGGAATTATTGGTGGAACTGGTTACACTGGTGGCGAACTGATTCGTTTGTTGCTCAATCACCCAAATGTAGAACTTTCGTTTGTGACGAGTTATTCTAATGTGGGGAAAAAAGTAACGGATTTACACCATGATTTAATCGGAGAAATAGATTTAGAATTTATTGATAATTCTACTGATGCAGATGTTCTTTTTCTAGCTTTACCTCATAAAGAAAGTAAAATTTGGCTCGAAAATAATAATGTCGGAAACGCTGTTGTCATAGATTTAGGAAATGATTTCAGAATTGGAGAAACATATCAAGGAAATTCTTTTGTTTATGGACTTCCAGAATTGAATTTAGATAAAATTAAAGGAGCAAAACTCATAGCCAATCCTGGTTGTTTCGCTACTGCAATTCAATTAGGAATTATCCCGATTCTTCAAAATGAAGAGGTTTCAGAAATTTATACCACAGGAATTACTGGCGCAACTGGTGCTGGAAAATCACTTTCTGAAACCACGCATTTCAGTTGGAGGCAAAATAATATTTCGGCGTATAAAACTTTAACGCATCAGCATTTAGGCGAAATTAGTTTTCAATTAAAAGAGTTGAGTAAAGTGCCGTTTTCAGTACAATTTGTTCCTTGGAGAGGAGATTTTGCAAGAGGAATTTTTGTGAGTTCTACATTTAAAACTTCACTTTCTTTAGAAGAATTATTTGAATTATACGAAAATTTTTATCAAAGACAAGCTTTTACAACCGTTTCTAGGAAAGAAATTAATTTAAAACAAGTAGTCAATACCAATAGGTGCTTAATTAATATTGAAAAAAACGGAGATTTTGCAGTGGTACATTCTACGATTGATAATCTCTTGAAAGGCGCTTCAGGACAAGCTATTCACAACATGAATATATCTTTCGGGTTTCCCGAAAACGCAGGTTTGAAACTCAAATCTATCGCTTTTTAGCAATAAAAAGTAAAAATGAAAGGTACTTTGTCAAAGCCTAAAAACTTTGTCAAAGTTTTTTGAAAGAAAAATATTAAAATAAATGACATAAGATTCGGAGGCGTTAAAAAATTCTGAAAATAATTCGTCAAAAAATCTCTGCTGTTTGAGAAAGCGATGGGAATGTTGAGGCTCGAGTTTCAGAGATTTTAGAATTAGTTTTAGAATTTTAGCCGAGAATCTAAGTCTTGAATTTTTGGTTCTTTTGTTTCAAGACAAAAGAACTTAACCAAAAGAAATAATTAAATGAAGCTTTTTGATGTATATCCCCTAATAGACGTAACTCCTGCAAAAGCTGAAGGAAGCTATTTTTGGGACGAAAACGGAACAGAATATCTAGATTTATATGGCGGTCACGCTGTGATTTCCATAGGACATTCTCATCCAACTTATGTAAAATATATTACAGAACAACTCCATAATATCGGTTTTTATTCTAATTATGTGAAAATTCCGATTCAAAATCAAGTAGCGGAACAATTGACCAAATTGTCTGGTTATGACGATTATACCCTTTTTCTTTGCAATTCTGGTGCTGAAGCTAATGAAAATGCCATAAAATTGGCTTCTTTTCACACCGGAAAAAAGAAAATTATTTATTTTTCTGGAGCTTTCCATGGAAGAACTGCAGCTGCTGTAGCTTGTACAGACAATCCAAAAATTGTAGCGCCAGTCAATCAATCTGAAAATTTTGTAAAACTTCCATTCAATGATTTGGAAGCTTTAGAAAATGAATTTAAAACCAATTCAGATATTGCTGGAGTAATTGTAGAAGGAATTCAGGGAGTTGGCGGTGTTCAGATTCCTACCACAGCATTTTTGCAGAGAATTCAAGAGTTGTGTAATGAGAACAATGCTGTTTTCATCGCAGACGAAATTCAATCTGGTTTCGGAAGAAGCGGAAAATTCTTTGCACATCAGCACGCTGGTGTAACTCCTGATATTATTTCGATGGCAAAAGGAATGGGAAATGGTTTTCCTGTTGCAGGAATTTTAATTTCACCTAAATTCAAAGCTTCGTACGGATTGCTTGGAACTACTTTTGGAGGGAATTTCTTGGCTTGTGCTGCTACGAAAGCAGTTTTAGATGTTGTAGAAAAAGAAAATCTATTACAAAATGCTCAAGAAGTGGGAGATTACTTGGTTTCTTTGCTTCAAAATCAAAAAAATATCAAAGAAATTCGTTATCAAGGTTTAATGATTGGGATAGATTTGGCTTTTCCTTGCAACGAAGTAAGAAATAGATTGGTTAAAGAATACAAAATGTTGACAGGTAATGCTTCTACACCAAATACTTTGAGAGTTTTACCTGCTTTAAATGTGAAAAAAGAAGATGTGAAAAAATTCGCTGATGCTTTAATCCAAATTTTGAACGAATATTAAAAAATGAAACAGTTTCTATCTATAAACGACGTAGAAAATCTTGAAAACCTGATTCAAGATGCTTTAGAATACAAGAAAAATCCTTTGAAGGACGAGAATTTGGCTAAAGGTAAAACTTTGGGCTTAATCTTTATGAATTCTAGCCTCAGAACAAGGATGAGTACTCAAAAAGCGGCTGAAAATCTAGGTTTTAAAGTGATGACTTTCAATGCTGGACAAGATTTTTGGGCTTGGGAAACTGAAGATGGAGCAGTAATGAACGGTTCTACAGTTGAGCACATAAAAGATGCGGCTACAGTTATCGGACAATATTGCGATGTAGTGGCAATCCGTTGTTTTGCGGATTTAAAAAATAAAAAATCAGACACCGAAGAAAAGATCTTAACGCTTTTCCAAAAGTATCTCAATAAACCATTGATTTCTATGGAAGCGGCTACCAGACATCCATTGCAAAGTTTGGCAGATACCATTACCATTAAAGAACAATGGAAAGAAGAAAGAAAACCGAAAGTTGTTTTAACGTGGGGGCCGCACATTAAACCAATTCCTCACGCTGTTGCCAATTCTTTCGCAGAATGGATGAATGCGCAAGATGTTGATTTTGTGATTACACATCCTGAAGGTTTAGATTTAGATCCAGTTTTTGTTGGCGATGCTAAAGTGACTAATAATCAAGAAGAAGCGTTGAAAGATGCTGATTTTGTGTATATTAAAAATTGGAGTTCATTTAATGATTACGGAAAAGTAGCAGAAGGTTTTGATGATTGGATGCTCACCGAAGAAAAAATGAAAATCACGAATAACGGAAGACCTATGCATTGTTTGCCTGTCAGAAGAAATGTTGAGGTTAGCGATGAGGTTTTGGATTCTGAACAATCATTGATTTTTGAACAATCATATAACAGATTATTTGCTGCACAAGCAGTTTTGAAAAATATTTTGTAATATTTTTCTCGCTGATAAGGCAGATTTAGCAGATTAAAAAAATACAAATATATCAGCTTAATCAGCAAAATCTGCAAGAGAAAGAAATGAATCACAAGTTTTCCTTTTTTTGTAAGATAATTTATGAGCCACGAAGTGGCGACATATTATTAAAATTAAAAACATATCAGCTTAATCAAAAATCTGCGAGAGAATTAAAAAAATAAAATCTTTGTGCATTGAAAGCCAAATAATAAATTTCGTACTTTATGTTAATATAAATTAGAAATGCAAAAACAAGAACTATACATCATCAAAATTGGTGGAAACGTAATAGATCATCCAGAAAAGTTAGATGTTTTTTTGAAGGATTTTTCTGAAATTCAAAAACCTAAAATTCTGGTTCACGGTGGTGGAAAATTAACCACCAAACTAGCCGAAAAACTGGAAATTCCACAGGAATTTTTTGAGGGCAGAAGAATTACTAACCAAGAAACCAGAGATGTTGCGGTGATGGTTTATGCAGGTTTAATCAATAAAAATATTGTAGCTGATTTACAAAAAAATGGTTTGAATTCCATCGGTTTTTCTGGAGCTGATGCTAACATTATTCCAGCACACAAAAGACCTGTGAAAACGGTAGATTTTGGTTGGGTAGGAGATGTAGAGACCGAAAAGATAAATGCCAATTTTTTAGAAAAAGTAATTTCCGAGGATATTTGTCCTGTTTTTTGTGCCATTACACACGACGGAAACGGTAATTTACTCAATACCAATGCAGATACCATTGCATCGAGTTTAGCAGTTGCTTTATCAGAACATTTTGAAGTAAATTTGGCGTATTGTTTTGAAAAAAATGGAGTTTTAGAGAGTGTAGAAGATGAAAATTCTGTCATTGCTAAAATTACTCCAGAAACTTATATTCAACTCAAAGAAAATAATATTGTGAATGACGGAATGATTCCGAAAATCGACAATGCTTTTGCAGCGATAGAAAAAGGCGTGAAATCCGTTTTTATCCTCAAAGAAACTTTTTTGAAGAAATTAATCAATGAAAACAACAGAACCAGTGGAACAGAAATCACCCAATAATTTTTTAGAACTTGGCGATAATGCGGTTGAATTGCTCAAAAACCTCATTTCTATCCCTTCTTATAGCAAAGAAGAAGATAAAACGGCGGATTTAATTGAGAAATATTTACAAGAAAAGGGCGTAAAAACACATCGTGAAAAAAATAATATTTGGGCATTTAATGAGAATTTTTCTCCACAAAAACCTACCATTCTGCTCAATTCGCATCACGATACCGTAAGACCCAATTCTGGCTATACATTAGATCCTTTTACACCAATTGTTAAGGATGGTAAATTATACGGTTTAGGCAGTAATGACGCTGGTGGAGCATTGGTTTCTTTGATGGCGGCTTTTTTATATTTTTATAATGCTAAAGATTTAAAATACAATTTCATTTATGCAGCTACTGCCGAAGAAGAAAATTCGGGTTTAGATGGAGTAGAATCTGTGCTTCCGCATTTCGGAAATTTAGAATTTGCAATTGTAGGCGAACCTACAGAAATGCAAATGGCAATTGCAGAAAAAGGCTTAATGGTAGTAGATTGTGAAGCTTCTGGAACTTCTTCTCATGCGGCACATCCTAATGATGACAACGCCATTTATAACGCCATTAAAGATATAGAATGGATTAAAAATTATCAATTTCCAAATAAATCAGATGTTTTAGGAGATGTGAAAATGACGGTAACCGTCATCAATGCAGGAAAATTACACAATATGGTTCCCAACACTTGCACTTTTACCATAGATGTAAGAACTACCGATCAATATACCAATCGAGAAGTTTTGGAAATCATCAGAGAAAACATCAAAAGTAATGCAGAGCCTAGAAGTTTTAGACTAAATTCTTCGTCAATTTCTGTGGCGCATCCTATTGTGAAAGCAGGTTTAGAATTGGGCAGAACTACTTATGGTTCGCCTACTACTTCAGACCAAGCCGTGATTCCGTTTCCATCACTTAAAATGGGGCCAGGTTTGTCTTCTCGTTCACACAGCAGTGATGAGTTTATTTATGTAGATGAAATTTTAGAAGGCGTAAAAATCTATATCCAATTATTATCAAAAATAGTTTTTTAAAATATAAATGAGTCACGAAGTGACGATTTAACAAAGGATAGGATGCAAATCCTATTAAAGCATATAATAGAAATATTTTGGGCAGCTTAATCCGCCTTCCGCTCCCAATCTTTTTTTTCCAAAGCTTCTCCAGCCGCAAAAAAAAAGGATTTCCGCTCAAGTCGGGCTGCACCTTTCAACAATGGTAAATTTGAAATTCGTAATTTTAACTCAAATCAAAAAGTAGAAAGAAAAGTCTCAAAGGGACGATTTAATAAAGGATAGGACGTAAGCCCTATTAATATAAAATATAACATTTAGAGCCTAGTGCGTAATTTGTGTTTAACGAAGTTAAAAATCATTGCGCCTTTGCGTTTAAAATATACAAAAATGAGCAAAAAACTTTGGCAAAAAAATAATTTATCCGAAAACCAGCACGCCGCTTTGGTAGAAAAATTTACCATTGGCAGAGATGCAGAATTTGATTTGCAGTTGGCTAAATACGATGTTTTGGGCAACAAAGCACACGTGAAAATGTTGGCAACCATAGGTTTGATTGAAGAATCTGAATTGCCAAAAATTTTAGAAGAATTAGATACTATTGCTACTCAAATAGAAGAAGGAAATTTCGTAATCGAAGAAGGAATCGAAGATGTACATTCACAAATCGAATTTCAATTGACGCAGAAATTAGGTGATATTGGTAAGAAAATTCACTCTGCACGTTCTAGAAATGACCAAGTTTTAGTAGACATCAAGCTTTTCCTCAAAAATGAAATTCTAGAAATTAAAGATTTGGTGAAAAATCTTTTCCTGACTTTACAAAAATTGAGCAACGAACATCAAGATAAACTCATCCCAGGTTATACTCATTTTCAAATTGCAATGCCTTCGTCTTTTGGACTGTGGTTTGGTGCGTATGCAGAAGCGTTGATAGACGATTTAGAAATGCTTTTGGCAGCGTATAAAATTACCAATAAAAGTCCTTTAGGTTCTGGAGCAGGTTATGGTTCTTCGTTCCCGATAAATCGTACTTTAACTACAAAATTACTAGAATTTGAAACGCTAAATTACAACGTAGTTTATGCACAAATGACACGCGGAAAGTCAGAAAAAACTTTAGCAACAGCTATTGCGGCTATTGCACATACTTTGAGCAAATTAGCGTATGATGTGTGTTTGTATATGAATCAAAATTTTGGATTTGTCACATTTCCAGATACTTTTACTACAGGAAGCAGCATTATGCCACACAAAAAAAATCCAGATATTTTTGAATTAATTCGTGGTAAATGTAATATTTTGCAAGGGGTTCCTACGGAATTAACTTTGCTCACTAATAATTTACCTTCTGGTTATCACCGTGAAATGCAATTGACCAAAGAAGTGCTTTTTCCTGCGATTAACACCATCAAAGATTGTCTTTACATCACAGAATATACCTTGAATCACATTCAAGTAAAAGATAATATTTTAGAAGACGAAAAGTATCAATATCTTTTCAGTGTGGAGAATGTAAATGATTTGGTTTTGAATGGAGTTTCGTTCCGTGATGCTTATGTTCAAGTTGGGCAAAGTGTTGAAAATCAAAGTTTTGAACCAAATAAAAATTTGCATCACACGCACGAAGGAAGCATCGGAAATCTTTGCAACGAAGAAATTTCACTAGAATTCAATAAAGTTTTCGCAAAATTCAAGTAATATTTGATTTCAACATAAAAGAAAGGCTTTAGAATAAACTAAAGCCTTATTTTTTATAAAAATTTTACTTTTTATTTTCTAGAATTTTATAGGCAGTTTCTCTTTTAATTTCGTTTAGAACTATACTGCTGTGGTATTGGTAAATATTGGGAGTGTTTGCTAAAACATTGGTGATAAAGTTATTGTAACTATCGATGTTTTTGGTTGCAATTTTTAGCATAAAATCATAAGTTCCGGAGAGACTTAGCACTTCTTGTACTTCTTCGTATTTTACAATTTCCTGCTCGAATTCGTCTAGAGATTTTTTAGATTGATTTCTAATGGTAACGTTGCAATATGCTACTAAATCTACCCCAATTTTTTTGCGGTTAAGTACAGCAGCATACTTTTCTATTGTCCCATTTTTTTCTAGATGTTTTATCCTTTCGTAGGTTGGTGTAAAAGACAGTCCGATTTTTTCTCCTATTTCTTTTACAGAATAATTGGAGTTCCTTTGCAGTAAATCGAGAATTTGTAAATCTTTATTATCCAAGTTTTCCATTTGTTAAAATTAGTGGATAACAAATATAATGTTTTTTAATTTATTTTTGGAATTGTATTACAATCTATATCAAAATTTAATTCCTGAACTTCCTCATTGTTAGTATTTATTGCTTTTATTAATTTGTAAAACTCTTCTTTATTTGTTCCTTTTTTGTACATAAACATCAAGTTAATTTTTGAGTTAGGTTTGGAAATTTGATAAAATGTTTGAGAGCCATCGGTATTTGTTTCATTTTCATCATAAATAGAATTAGCATCTTGTAATCTATTTGAAATGTTCAATGGAGGATTTGAATTATGACTAATATTCAAGTTTAACTTTAATTTTACAGGTTTCCAAACTTTAATGTCAATCAAATTATTTTGATTAGGCTTTATGCTTGTGTTGGCATAATCCCAAATTAATCCAGAGTCATTCTTTTCGGTTTCTAAATTATAAAAGCAAGGGTTGTAAGTTCCTATAGAATTATCTTTATAAACAAAATTTATAGTATAATATCCGTTTTTGTCAGTATATACTTTTTTTATTTCTTCTGAGCTTGTTCCGCAACCCCAATTTGCACAGCCACTACATGATTTTATTAAAATGACAGGATAATTTGCTATTCCAATTTGTCTATCAAAATCAAAAACACGACCAGAAATTTGTGTTGTAATTTCACTTTTTTCTTCATCATTTCTACACGAGAAAAATAAAAGTAACATCAAAGACAAAAATAAATTTTTCATAATTTTTTTTTATTCAAAATTATATTTTGCTTTGATATAAAAAATTGATTCAAATCAAGATTTATAAAAAAATTATATTATAAATTCCGATATTTGTAACTATGAATATTCTCAACCAAATTTTCACCAACCAAAGAACAGGAAACCACACTCCCACTGTAGTTTCTAGGACAGATTTTCAGCGAGATTTTGATCGAATAATTTTTTCTTCGGCATTTAGAAGATTACAAAATAAAACCCAGGTTTTTCCGCTTCCTGGTAGTGTTTTTGTACATAACAGATTAACGCATTCTCTAGAAGTTTCGTCTGTTGGTAGGAGTTTGGGAAGTTTGGCTGGTGAATTTATCGTTCAAAATTTTGATAAAGATCTAGACGAAAATTCTAAAATCTTCTATCTTCATAATCTTAATAATGTAATTGCGGCAGCTTGTCTTTGTCATGATGTGGGCAATCCTGCTTTTGGGCATTCTGGTGAAGATGCCATTGCTTCTTATTTTGAGAAAAATGAAAAAGACTTAAAATCTAAATTTTCCGAAAAAGAATGGGCAGATTTAGTAAATTTCGAAGGAAATGCCAATGCTATAAGAGTGCTAACTCATCAACAAAACGGCAAAGATGAAGGCGGTACTCAATTAACTTTTACCACTTTGGCGAGTATTGCCAAATATCCTTGCGAAGCCATTGCCAAGAAAAAAGGATACATTAATCGTAAGAAATTCGGGTTTTTTCAAAATGAAAAATCTACATTTTTAGAAATTGCAAAAGCAACAAATATGATTGCCGAAAGTGATGAACCTACAATTTTCAAGCGTCATCCTTTTGTGTGGTTGGTAGAAGCTGCAGATGATATTTGCTACAATATTATTGATATGGAAGATGCACATCGTCTCGGAATTATCTCGACTTCCGATTGCGAAAATCTTTTTTATGAAGTCATAAAAGATGCCAAAACCGATGATTTGCAAAGAGTTCAAAATAAATTAAAAATTATTTCAAACGCCAACGAAAAGATTTCTTATCTCCGAGCAAAAGTTATTAATGCTTTGATTAATAAAACTTTAGAAATTTATAAAAAGAATTTCAATGAAATTTTACAAGGAAATCTGAATCAAGGAATTATTGATGTTTTCAAATCAGAAAGCAAGGCATTGCAAGAAGTTGAACGTTTTTCTATTGCCAAAATTTACGGGCATCGTTCTGTGGTGGAAATAGAAAACGCTGGGTATAATGTAATGTACGAATTGCTAAATCATTTTATTCCGCCGATTATTTTAGAAAAAGAACAAAGGAAATCTTACGACAAAAAAGCGCTTCAGCTGTTACCCCAACAATTTATTTATGAAAACGTTTCGGTTTACGATAGGGTTCTTGGCGTAATAGATTTTGTAAGCGGAATGACGGATAATTTTGCCACAGATTTATACCGAAAAATCAAAGGAATTGATATTGGGATGACGATGTAAGATATGTTTAATCATTCGGATTTTTATAGTTTACTGTTTCAATATTTTTTTTTGTAACTTTATAGAAATTCAGCTACTAACTAATAAAATATAAAAACTATGGGATATTTAGGAATTATAGTCTTTTTAGGACTAGTAACATTATTCGCTTCTTTTTTTACGGTGAAACAAGAGACGGCTGCGATTGTGGAAAGATTAGGGAAATTTCATTCGGTAAGACACGCTGGATTACAATTGAAAATACCATTTTTAGACCAGATTTCTAAACGTATGAATCTTAGAATTCAGCAGTTAGATGTGATGATAGATACCAAAACATTGGATAACGTTTTTGTGAAAATGAAAATTTCTGTTCAGTATCAGGTAATTAGAAGTCAGGTTGCAGATGCATTTTATCGTCTAGAAAGTCCACACGATCAGATTACTTCTTATGTTTTTGATGTGGTAAGAGCAGAAGTGCCAAAACTTAAATTAGATGATGTATTCTTGAAGAAAGATGATATTGCTATTGCTGTAAAAGCAGAATTACAAGAAGCAATGCAAAGTTATGGTTACGATATTATTAAAGCATTGGTAACAGATATAGATCCAGATGAACAAGTAAAACACGCTATGAATCGTATCAACGCTGCAGAACGTGAAAAAACAGCAGCAGAATACGAATCTGAAGCGCAAAGAATTAGAATTGTAGCTGTAGCAAAAGCGGAAGCAGAATCTAAAAAATTACAAGGTCAAGGTATTGCAGACCAACGAAGAGAAATTGCGAAAGGTCTAGAAGAATCTGTAAGAATGCTAAATAATGTAAATATTGGTTCGCAAGAAGCATCTTCGCTTATTGTGGTTACACAGCATTATGATACGCTACATTCTATAGGTGCTAACAATAGAAGTAACTTGGTTCTATTGCCTAATTCGCCAACTGCGGCTAGCAATATGCTAAATGATATGATGGCAGCTATGGTTTCAGCTTCAAAATTAGAAGAAGCAGATAAATCAAATTATCCAAAACCACCGAAACAACACGGTCATTAGATGATATAAATCCTGTTTTTTTAACAGGATTTTTTTTGTAAAAATGAAATATATATTTATTTTTGTATAAATCAGTTAACCATGAAACAATTTATTTATTCTACTATTTTAATTGTATTATTTTCTTGTAATGCCGTTATCAAAGAAAATGTTACAAAGAAATATGATGCCTTGCCTATTGATTCTCAAATAGCAATTTTAGATGTCAATCAGCCTATTCCTGAGAAGTCAGAACTTATGGGAACAATCAAGTTTACTGATAGCGGATTCTCTACAGATTGTGATTTCTATTCTAATCTATCTAAAGCTAGAAAAAGAGCAAGAGAAATAGGAGCTAACATTGTGAAAATTACAGAATCCAAATCTCCAGACATTATAAGTTCTTGCCATAGAATAAAAGTAGCGTTTTATAAATACAATGGTGATGTTTCTAATATAAGACAGCTACAACTACAAAAAAACTAAATAATTAATTATAAATTAAAATCAATGAAAAAAATTATCTTTTCTTTAGGAGTACTAAGTACTTTAATGTTATCTAGTTGTGCTACAATTGTTTGTGGCAGTAAACAAAATATTAGCTTTAATTCTACGCCAGCTAATGCAAGCATTTATATTAATGAAGTAGAAGTAGGCAAAACGCCGTTTCAAACTAAATTAGAAAGAAAAAAAGAGCATTCTGTGGTCATTAAATTAGATGGTTATAAGCCTTATGAAACTAAATTAACTAAAAAATTTAATGCTTGGTATCTTGGTAATATTATTTTTGGAGGAATTATTGGTCTTGTAGTAGATCCTATTACAGGTGCTATTTATGAGCTATCTCCTGATCAAGTAAATGCACAATTGCAACAAGGTACTATAACGAATAGATCTAATAAAAAAGATATATTTATAGCAGTTTCTTTAGAAAAAGACCCAAATTGGAAAAAAATAGGTCAGTTAGAAAAATTATAATAATTTATTAAAACATCAAAAAAAATCCCGAGAAATTTCTCGGGATTTTTTTTTGTGACCTCGACAGGATTCAAACCTGTAACCTTCTGAGCCGTAATCAGATGCGCTATTCAGTTGCGCCACGAGGCCATTTTTCGGTTTGCAAATATAAGATTTTTTTGCGTTCTTTACCGTATGAAAAAGCTTTTTTTTATTATTATTTGTCTCTTTTTTGTTTTTTCTTGCAAAAAAGAATCCTCTCAAATAAATACTGATAGCATTTTTATTTCTAAAAATGTTCAGTATCAGGAAAATGGAGATTTTTTAACTTTAAAATCTGGAAAATTTACCTATAAAATTCTTCATTCAAAATTACCATATAAGAGAATAATGTTACTGAATGCCAGTTTAGTAGGTTATATTACAGAATTGGGTGCCGAAGAAAAAATTGTAGGAGTTTCTAGCCCAAAATATATTTTTTCTGATAAAATCCATCAACTCATCAACGAAAATAAAATTCAAAATATAGGAAACGAACAGAAATATGATATAGAAAAAATTTTAGCGTACCATCCGGATGCTATTTTTACCAATTATGTTGCCAGTTTTGAAAACACGTATGAAGTTTTGAAAAAAAATGGCATCGAAATCATATTTTTAGATGAATATTTAGAAGAAAAGCCACTAGAAAAATCAGCTTATATAAAGATTTTTGGTGAGCTTTTAGGAAAGAAAAAACAAGCGGAAGCGCTGTATAAAAATATTGAAAATAATTACAATAATTATAAAAATTTGGCTCAAAGATCTGTCTTAAAACCAAAAGTTTTAACCAATGAAATGTATGGCAGTCAGTGGTTTGTAGCAGGTGGAAAAACGCAAATTGCTCACTTTATACAAGATGCCGGTGCAGAGTATATTTTCGGAGATAATACAGAATCAAAATCTACTCCCAAAAGTTTCGAAGAAGTCTTTGCTAAAGCAGAAAATGCGCAATTTTGGGTAAATGTAGGCAATCATAAAAATAAGAAAGAACTACTCACCATTAATCCTAATTATGAAAAGATGAAAGTTTATCAATCTGGTGAAATTTATACTATTGGAGGTCGCGAAAAAAGAAGTGCCAATGATTATTTTGAAAGTGGAGTAGTGCGTGCAGATTGGGTTTTGAAGGATTATATTACGATTTTTCATCCAGAAATTTTCCCAAAAGATGGCTTAAAGTATATGAAAAGATTAAAATAATTCTATTTTTGCATTAGAAATTTATCATCAGTAAATTATTATCAATTATTATTTATAAAATCTATGTGGAAATTCATCAAACGTGTATTTTATATTTTAGTCATTATCAATGTGCTTTCTTTGGTTTGGGGCAGGTTTTTTAATCCTTTAATTACCATTATTCAGGTAGAAGGATTGGTAAAATACCAAAAACTAGATAGAGACTACATCAGTTATGATGAAATGGGAGATAATGTAAAAAGAGCCGTAATTGCTAGCGAAGACCAAAATTTTTACAAACACAATGGCTTCGATTTTACTGCCATTCAAAAAGCGTATGAAGACAATCAAAAAAAGAAGAAAATAAGAGGCGGAAGTACCATCTCTCAACAAACTGCCAAGAATCTTTTTCTTTGGAATGGCGGAGGTTATTTCAGAAAAGGTTTAGAAGCGGTTTTTACTTTTACCATAGAAAAAGTCTGGAATAAAAAAATTATTCTAGAACGTTATCTGAATTCTATAGAAATGGGACAAGGCGTTTTCGGGATAGAAGCGGCTTCTAAATACTATTTTGGGAAAAGTTCTAAAGACTTAACCAAGTCTGAAGCTGCTTGGATTGCAGTTGTCTTGCCAAGTCCAAAAAAATATGACCCGAAAAATCCTACAAGGGCAATGCAAAGAAAGCATGCAAGAGTATTGAAACAAATGAATTATATGACATTAGAGGATTAAATTAGTGGATTTAAAACGATTTTTTGATAAAGAAAGTACTGATGAACTTCTTGAGAGATATTTTTCTCTTAAGAACGAAACTCTTGACCTTCTTCCACTTACTCATATTTTTCAAGCACTTCAGACAGAAAATATTCAAGATTTTTTAGAATATTTAAAATTAAATCCAGAGATTAAAACCAATTTGGTTTATTATATCAAAAATGTTTTTAAGAATAGAACATTTAATTTATCATTAACCGAAGCCAATATTTTATCAGAAAGTGCTTTTGTACCTGAGCTTAGAAAGAGAACTCTAGCGAAATTTTTGCCTCCTGTAGAAGAAGAAAACACCATTTCTTCTGTGATTTCAGAAGTTTTTTTTCGTGACAAAGCAGATTTTAAATATATAAAGAATGTTCCTAAAAACCTTTCTCACGAACTTTTTAGAGTTTTAGAAATTGATGAACTCATCATTTTACCAAAAGTAAAGAAAGAACTCATTTTTTCAATGAACATTCTGGCGTGGAGAGTGGTAGGTAATGCACTAGAAGTAGATGTGCTAAAGATGGCACCAGAGTACAAAGATTTTGACAATCCGTTTTTGGCTCTTCAAAAAGAGTTAGAAATTTTATTTCAAGATTTTCAAAAAGATAATTCTTTGACGCTCAATTCTAAAGATGCACATTACAAACAAATTAAAATTTATCTACAGCAAGGTTTCACTTTTGTGAACAAAGCTTTTAAAAATTCTTCTATCTATGGTATTTCTAGTAAAATAAACTTGGCATTGCTCAAGATTAGACAGCAATTGCAGAGAATTTCAGAAATATTAGAATTACTGATAATAGATAAGGAAATAGATGTTATTAAAAAGTCTATTAAATTGGTTACTAATATTTTAGATTATAAATCACATAGAAATAACCTTAGAGATTTAATCTATGACAGTACCACACTGATGTCTCATCTCATCACTTCTCACACAGCCGAAACAGGTACTAATTACATTACAACGACCAAAAAAGAATATTGGGTAATGCTTAAAAAAGCGAGTGGTGGTGGCATTATTGTAGGTGCTTTGTGTGTTCTGAAAATGTTATATGCTTATTTCCCAGGCAGTGATTTTTACCATGCTTTTTTATACTCTTTTAATTATGCCATGGGATTTATTATGATCTATTTAATGAATTTCACCTTAGCTACCAAACAACCAGCAATGACGGCAGCTACTATGGCGCACGTAATTTCTGAGAAAAATGATAAGAAGAATTATTTAGAATTTGCACATTTGGTATCTAAATTATTCCGAAGTCAGTTTATAGCATTTGTAGGCAATGTTTTGTGGAGTTTTCCTGTAGCATTAGGAATTATATACGGATTAGAAGTACTTTTTGGGCAGAATTTTGCAGCTGGAGATAAAGCGTCTAAATTGATATCAGATTTAGATCCTATTCATTCCAAAGCCCTTTTACACGCTTCTTTGGCAGGATTTTATTTATTTGTTTCTGGGGTTATTGCTGGTAATGTAGGCAATCGTTCGGTTTTTTATAAAATTCCTGAAAGGATAGAGAAAAATCCATACATCAAAAATGTTTTTGGAAAAAAGTTTGCTGAAGGTTTATCCAAATATTATTCTAAAAATTGGGCTGGAATTATGTCTAATTTTTGGTTGGGTATTTTTCTTGGTTCTACAGCTACAGTAGCGCATTTTTTTAATTTAGATATAGATATTAGACATATCACTTTTGCGGCAGGTAATTTAGCATTAGGGCTTTATGGTAAAGAATTTTCGGTAGATTCTTCTACTTTTATATTGTCTTTTATTACTGTATTTTTAATTGGTTTCTGCAATTTTATTGTGAGTTTTGGGTTGTCTATGTTCTTGGCATTTAGGTCTAGGAAGGTAGAATTTGGCGAGGTAAAACAACTCAATATTCATATTTTAAAATATTTTCTTAAAAATCCTTTGATTTTTTTCTTGCCTATTCGTTCTAGTTTAGACGAGCGTTCTAATCAGTTGGTAGAAGAAACTACAAAACATACAAGTCATTAAATTTTTCTACCCCAAATTCTTCTTGAAATTTTTTCAAAAAAAATGTTTTTTTCATTCTAAAATCATTTCTAAGAAGGGCAGATTTTATCTTAATTTCTAAAATATTTTCCTTGAGGTTCACACTTTCTATTTCTTTAAAGAGTGTATAATCTAGATAGTCTTCTAAGAAATCCTTCACCTGTAGCGCCAATAGTTTATCTTCAAAACCATAAATTTTGGCAAAACTTTTCACCAATTCAGAACTTTGATATTCTCTTTTCTTTTTCATGTCTTTGCGAGCGCAGCGAAGCAATCTATTGTTTTTATAATTGAATTTCGTGAATAAAAAGGATTTTTGTTTTAGGATTCCAAAAATATTCAGAACTTCCTTTAATGTAAATTTCAGAATTTTTTTCAGGCTTAAACCAATTAGGCTGTTTTATAATTTCTTCATTTTTATTTTTAAAAAATTTTTCTTCAATATCATTATTGAGTGATGATTTAAAATTATTTAGTTCATTATTATTTTTAAAATCGTTCCACCAGGTTTCTGTAGATTTTATTTCAGCATATACTTCGTATTCCTTTGTCCAGTGCGCAGATTGCCAATATTTTCCATTTACTAATTTTATTTCTTTTGGTAGTTCATTGCCTGTCCATAATTCAAAAATTTCTTTTGGATTTTCAGAATTAATTTCCATACAACTAGTTAATATAACTGTGAAAAATAATAAAAATATGTATTTTAATTGTTTCATATATTTTTATTTTTTAATATTTCTTTTACCAATAATGTACAAATACTTATTAAAATTCGTGCATTTGTGGCTAATTTATTTCAAAAATTTTCGACTCTTCATTAATCCTTTTCACCACAGATTCTGTACGTTCTTTATGTGTATCTGTAATAAAAATCTGCCCAAAATTTTGTTCATTTACCAATTCTATCAATTGCGAAACTCGGTTGTCATCTAATTTATCAAAAATATCATCGAGCAAAAGAATCGGGTTTTTATTCGTTATTTCTTTAATTCTTTTGATCTGAGCCAGTTTCAAAGCAATAAGAAACGATTTTTGTTGACCTTGACTCCCGAATTTTTTAATCAAATTTCCATTCATTTCGAAACGCAAATCATCTTTGTGAATTCCTTTTGAAGTGTAGGTTAACTGTCGGTCTTTTTCTAGGTTCTTTGTCAATAAATTCTCAAAATTGTCTTCATTCAAATCACTTTCATAGATTACAGTTACTTTTTCATTTCCTTCAGAAATAATGGTATAAAAGTGCTGAATAGTTGGCAAAATTGCTTCTACAAAAAATTGTCGTTTCTTGAAAATTTGAGTTCCGAATTTGTTAATAGGCTCATTATAAATTTCCAAAGAATCTACATCAAAAGTTCTATTTTTCTGGAAATATTTCAACAAAGCATTTCTTTGTTGGAGCGTTTTCTGGTATTGAATAAGGTTAAAAAGATATTCAGAATCAGTCTGAGAAATCATTGCATCCAGAAATTTTCTACGGCTTTCGCCACCATCCGAAATAAGGTTTGCATCATATGGCGAAATCATCACACTTGGCAAAAAACCGATGTGGTCTGCCATTCTTTCGTAAGTTTTTTCGTTTTTTTTGATGATTTTTTTGGTCTCTTTTTGGAGTAAGATTTTAATAATATCGTTTTTTTCTTCACCTTCAATTTCAGATTCTATGCTGAAAAAGTTTTCATCTTCTTTAATGTTTTGAAAATCAGAATTTCCCAAAAAACTTTTCCCCATAGAAATATAGTGAAGAGCATCTAGGATATTGGTTTTTCCAGCGCCATTGTTCCCAACAAAACAATTAATTTCTGAAGAAAAATCGAATGATTTTTCGGGATGATTTTTAAAATTGATGATTTTTAAGTTTTTAACGAACATTTAGCAAAAATACTTCAATAAAATGAGAATTAAAAACGGCAAAGCACTCAAACTTTCCAATAAAAAAGAATAGTACCAATCTGGTCTTTTTTGTGAAGAAAAATAACTCAAAATAATGCCGAAAATTAAAGTTATAATATAAGCAATCACAAAATGTAATTTCAAAAATTGTACTGCTAAAACTGAACTAATGATGAGAAAAACATAACTCAAATATTTAGTGTTTTTAACTCCAAGAACTTTAGGCAAAGTAGGGAATTGGTCTCTTTCTAGATCTCTAATTTCAAACGGAAATGTAATTCCTGAAATAAAGAAAAAGATAATCAAAAACCATTCTAAATGAAAATGTTTTAACGGCAGCCAAACCAAACTCATCGCCCAAACAAATCCTACATAAAAAGTTTTAATTAAAGAAAATTCTCTTAGATTTATTTTGAAAAAATTAGCATTATACAAGCTTCCTAATAGCAATATAATGAGCCATTTAAAGAAAAATTCGAAATTCAAAAATTTAAAAATTAAAAAAAAGATGATGGCAAATCCAACCAAATTCATGAAAATAGCATCTTTCTTTTTATGAAATACAGTGAAGATATATCCGTTCCAAAAAGTAAGAAAAAGTATAATTGCCAGAGAGTTTTGGTAAGATTCTTGCTCTTTCAGAACGAAAATACCCAATAAAGTGGCGCAGAAAGAAACATAAAACTGCGATTTTATGACCAGTTTTTTTAGTACATTTATACAATTCATTTTTCAAAAATAAAGTTTATGAAAAACTTAACCAAAATCTTATTCATTTTTACTCTAATTTGTTTTTTTTCATCAATGAAAGCACAAAACTATTACGATACACAGTGGAAAAAAATTGCAGATAATTATTCCAAAGGCACTTATAAAAGCAATCTGCCGCTCATTTTAGATATTCAAAATCGAGCAATCAAAGAAGATAATGCTATTCAGTTAATTAAATCTTTGAAAGCAGAATTTAGCATTGTGAATCAAACGCAAGATGATACCAAAAACGATGCAGCTTCTCAGTTTTTCAAAAAATTAGAATCTTTTGACCAAAAGTTGAGCGGCGAAAATAAATTGGTTTTCAATGTTTTGTTAGGAGATTTTTTTAATGATTATTACAGCCAAAATCAGTGGAAAATCAACCAAAGAACCAATATCAGCAACCAAGATTTTGCCCAAATTGAAACCTGGAGTAAATTGGATTTTAAAAATTTCTTTACCCAACATTTTACCAAGCTAGAAAAACAAAACGTTGTACTACAAAGTATTAAAACCGCAAAATATGTAGAAATTTTTAACCAAACCGAAAATATAGACTATTTTCCTAGTTTTTATGATTATAATGCGTTGAAAAACATTGATTTTCTCAAAAATTCTAACTTTTTTACTAAGAATGAACTCAAAGAAAACCAATCCAAAGTTTCCGATATTTATCAATCAGTCATCGCTAGAAATACTGGGAATTCTAAACTGTATTTCGAACATCAAAAGTTAAATACAGATTGCGCTTCTACCCAATGTAAAAACAAACAAGAGCAACTTTTGGCATTGTATAATTCTTCTACAGAAGGCGATTATAAGGTAGTAATTGCACAGGAACTCATCTCTGATTTACAAAATAAACAAAAATTTGAAGAAGCTCTTTGTTGGATTGATAAAGTAAAAAAAGCCTACCCGAAATCTCCATTTTTAGAAAATATCAAGAATCAAGAAAATCAGATTCTACAGCCAATTCTTACCGTAAATTTCGAGCAAAATACCGTTTCTAACAAGCCTATTCATTTGGCAGCAAACTATAAAAATACTTCAGAATTTTCCTTGAATATTTATGAGGTGAAAGATGATTACCAAGGTTTTATGAAATATATTACCAACTCTTGGCAAAAAGAAAATTTCACCAATCTTAAAAAATCTTTGGTAAGGAAAGAAAGCTACAATTTGCCAACAACTAAAGATTATAAAACGCACAAAACTTCGGTAGAACTAAAACCACTCCCTTCCGGAATTTATGTAGGAGAATATTTGGTAGAAGGAAAAGTACAAGGTAATTTTTACTTTATTGCCAGTCAATCTAGAATTATTTATCAAAAGAAAAATGATTTTTCGTCTGTAAAAGATGAGTTGAAATTAGTGAATCGTGATAATGGTAAAATTTTGCCAAAAGAGAATTTAGAATTTTATGAATTTGCAAACTACAAACTTTCACCAAAAGTAATTCTCAATAGTAATGAAGTGGCGGTTTTCAAAATTCCAGAAAATTTGCAAAAAGAATATTACCGCTCGTTTTTGGTTCGCCAACCGAAAACCAACGATTTTAATATTTTGCAAATCTATGGAAATCAGTATTATAATGAGCAAAAAAATGATTTCAAAAAACAAGCTCAGATATTCTTAGACAGAGCAATCTACAGACCAGGACAAACGGTTTATTATAAAGTAATTGTAACCAATCTCGACCAGCAAAAAGAAACAGTATTAGCCAATCAAGAATTAGAAATTAAACTTTTTGATGTAAATGGTGAAGAAATTTCTAAACAAAAAAATAAAACCAACGAATTTGGTTCTTTTAATGGAAGTTTTACTTTGCCTCAAGGTAAATTAAATGGTGAGTTTTCTTTAAGAATTGACGATTTTAGCATAGATGCTTATAAGGATTTTCGTGTAGAAGAATACAAACGTCCAAAATTTGAAGTTGAATTCGAACCTCTGAAAGAAGAATACAAGTATGGACAAACCATTGAACTGAAGGGAAAAGCGATGATGTTTTCAGGTGTTCCGTTGAGTAATTCTACGGTAAAATATGAAATCAAAAAACAAAACATCAGATGGAGATATTTCTGGTGGTATCCTCGTGGAAATGACAACGAAAATTCTATTCTTGGTGAAGCCAAAACCAACGAAAAAGGTGAATTTACCATAAAACTAGATCTTAAAAAAGATGAAAATTTAGAAGGAATTCAGGTAGATAATTATCAAGTTAATGCCTCGGTTACAGATATTAACGGAGAAACGCAATCTGCCGAAACCAACGTAAAAGTAGCTTCAGTTTCGCATTATATAGAAGTTTCTGATGCCAAGGAAAATTATTTTTCTGATGAAAATCTAAAATTAACGGTGGCAACAAAAAATTATGACGGACAAAATCTGAAAAAACCGTACACCGCAAAATTATCATCCCTTAAATCCGAGGGAAGAATTTTCAGAAATAACTTCGAAAGTCAAATTCAAGATCTTCCAGTTTTGAGTAAAGAAGTTTTTGTACAAAAATTCCCGAATGATTATTTTGATAAATCGGAGAAAGAATTCAAACCAATTCAAACTATTTCAAACAAAATCGAACAAAGTCAAACATTAGAAATTGGCAAGCTTCCAGCAGGAAAATATCAACTCGAACTCTTCAATGTCGAAGGAAAAGACACCATCAAAACCGAGAAATTTTTTGAAGTTTTTGATAAAGCCAAACTTACCGAAAACCAAAAACCTTTCTTGAAAGTTCTTGCTGAAAAAACAGAACTGAAAAGAACCGAAAAAGCTACATTCTACGTATATTCTGCTATTCCAAATGCTTTGGTTAATATTTATGTTCAAAACGGAGACGGTGAAACGATTTTTGAACAAAAAACCATTAAAAATGGCGTTTTGGTTTATGAAACTTCACTCCCTAAAGATGAGAGCATCAATCAGTTGAACGTTCAGTTTCAGTTGGTAGCGTATAATGATGTGCAGACGGTTTCTGAAGACATTAGCATTTTATCAGACAAAAAACCTTTAAAAATAGAATTGGTAACATTTAGAGATAAATTGCAACCTAATTCTAAAGAAAAATGGACAGTAAAAATTTCTGGTGAAGACAAAGAAAAAGTAACTGCCGAAGTTTTGGCGAATATGTATGATCAATCTTTGGATCAATTTGCAGCCAATTCTTATTCTTGGCAAAAAATATACAACAGACCTTTTTATGTGTCTCAGTATTTTGTGAATGATGGTTTACAACAAGTGAATTACAACAAAAGATTAAAATATTTTGGATACAAAGGCGTACAAATCCCTGATTTTAATTGGTTTGATGGTGGAATTACTTATCGATTAAGAGGAAGAGCTAATGGAGTTGTTACTGAATCAATGGTTGTTCCAGAACCAACTAGAGCTCCTAAAGTTGAATATTCTGTAGCTCCTGCTGCAATGGCTAAAATGGAATCTGTTTCCGATGCTATGTATGGAAATAGAAAAGTTGACTCTATAAAAACAAAAGAAATCGATGAGGTAATTACAACAAGTAAAAAAGATTTAGACAAAATCCCAGTTCGTCAAAATCTCAACGAAACTGCATTTTTCTATCCGAATTTAATGACCGACAAAGACGGAAATGTATCATTTGAATTTACTTCTCCAGAAGCTTTGACGCAATGGAAACTGATGTTTTTAGCACACACCAAAGATGCACAGGCTGCAACGTTAGAAAAAACTGTCGTTACACAAAAAGAATTTTCTGTAACGCCGAATTATCCTAGATTTTTACGTGAAGGCGATGAATTGATTTTCAAATCAAAATTGAGCAATTTAACGACTTTACCACTCAATGGTTTTGCGAAATTGCAAATTTTAGATGCTTTCACCAATGAAGATATTACCGAAAAATTTGGCATTAACCAGTTGAATGCAGCTGCTGGTTATAATGTAGAACAAGCATTTACACTTAATGCTAACGGAAGTACAATGGTTCAATGGAATGTAAAAATTCCGAATGGTGTTTCATCCATTATCATTAAAAATGTAGCAAAAGCAGGAGAATTTTCTGATGGTGAACAAAAAGCAATTGCCGTTTTACCAAATAGAATGCTGGTTACCGATGCCGTTCCCGTTTTTGTAAAAGAAGGACAAACCAAAACCTTTGTTTTAGAAAATTTGAAATCAAACAAATCTCAAACCATTTCAAACGTTTCAAACACATTAGAACTCACCA
>DDFD01000009.1 GCA_002337005.1 Flavobacteriales bacterium UBA1937
TCTACTTTTTGCTGACGATTTACAAATTAGTATTTTAGCCAAACCTTTGAGTTTTCAAATCCTTAATTTAATAACACACATTTTCAAATGTCAGAAGAACAAAAGAAAATACTAGAGCAACAGCTTTGGAATATTGCCAATACACTACGCGGAAAAATGAACGCCGATGAATTCCGAGATTATATTTTAGGATTCATTTTTTATAAATATTTGGCTGAAAAAATGGAAATTTTCGCCAATTCCATTTTAAAAGAAGATAAAATCCAATTCAGAGAAATAAAAGAAGATACCGTAGAAGGTTCAGCATACATTGATGCGATTAGAGAAGAAGCATTGGAAACCTTAGGATACTTTCTAAAACCTTCTGAACTTTTTAGCGAAATAGCCAAACGTGGAAATAGTGATACCAACACATTTATTTTGGAAGATTTACAAAAAATCCTGACCAATATTCAGTTGAGTACAATGGGAACGCAAAGCGAAGAAGATTTTGATAATCTTTTTGAAGATATGGATCTCAACAGTACCAAACTGGGCAAAACAGCCGATGCAAGAAACGAAATTATTGTAAAGGTGTTACTACATTTAGATGAAATTGATTTTCAACTCAATGATACCGAATTAGATGTTTTAGGCGATGCTTACGAATATTTAATTGGTCAGTTTGCAAGCGGAGCAGGAAAAAAAGCAGGAGAGTTTTATACGCCTCAGGAAGTTTCTAAAATTTTGGCAAAAATTGTTACTACAGGTAAGAATAGGTTGAAATCGGTTTACGACCCTACTTGTGGTTCAGGATCTTTGTTATTAAGGGTTGCAAGAGAAGTAAAAGATGTAAGCAATTTTTACGGACAAGAAATGAACCGCACCACGTACAATCTTGCTCGAATGAATATGATTCTTCACGGCGTACATTATCGTCAGTTTGATATTAAGCAAGAAGATACGTTGGAGCATCCACAGCATTTGAACGATATGCCGTTTGAAGCCATTGTGGCGAATCCTCCTTTTTCGGCGAATTGGAGTGCGAATCCTTTGTTTTTAAACGATGACCGTTTTAGTCAGTACGGAAAGTTAGCACCTTCTAGCAAAGCCGATTTTGCTTTCGTTCAGCATATGATTTATCATTTGGCAGAAAACGGAACAATGGCTATTGTGTTACCACACGGTGTACTGTTTCGTGGTGCAGCCGAATTGCATATTCGTAAATATTTAATTGAACAGAAAAATTATTTGGATGCCGTCATTGGTTTACCTGCCAATATTTTCTACGGAACCAGTATTCCTACTTGTATTTTGGTGTTTAAAAAATGTAAAGAAGATCCTGAACACATTTTGTTTATTGATGCCAGTAAAGAATTTGAAAAGGTAAAAAACCAAAATATGCTGAGGGAAGAACACATCAATAAAATTGTAGAAACCTTTCGCAATAGAACAGTTATTGAAAAATACAGTCATTTGGCAACCTTACAAGAAGTGGCAGATAATGATTACAATCTTAACATTCCTCGTTATGTAGATACTTTTGAAGCCGAAGAAGAAATTGACATTCAAGCGGTAATGCAAGAAATAAAATCTTTGGAAGCAAAACGTGCAGAGCTGGACAAAGAGATTGATGTGTATTTTAAAGAATTAGGACTTGTTTTTTAAATTTTTATGATGAAGCCAACAATCAATATATATTGTGACGAAAGTTGTCATTTGCAAAATGACAAAGAACCTGTAATGGTTATCGGTGCGGTTTACTGCCCAATAGAAAAGAAGGAAGAAATTTTTGAGCGATTATATAGCTTTAAAGTTAAACACAATCTTATTCCTAAAAATAAAAAGAATGATAATGAAAATCGCACCTACTATGAACTAAAATGGAACAAAGTTTCAAAATCAAAAATCGAGTATTACAAAGATGTAATCAATTATTTTTTTGATGATGATGACTTGCAGTTTCGGGTGCTTGTAGTTTCTAATAAATCTGCAATAGATTATGAAAAGTTCAATCATACACACGATACATTTTACTATAAAATGTATTTTGGAATGTTGAAAGCTATCTTGAATCCTGAAAACTCTCATCATATCTACATAGATATTAAAGATACCAGAAGTAAAGAAAAAGTTCACAAACTGGAACAGGTTTTAAGGAATGACAAATACGACTATTCTAAAGAAATTATTAAAAAAGTACAACAGGTAAGATCTCACGAAGTAGAAATTTTGCAATTGACAGATTTGTTAGTGGGAGCTACCGCTTATGTGAATAGAGGATTAGCAAACAGTAAAGCAAAAAATGAATTAATCAATCTCATTAAACACCGTTCTAAATATTCCTTAACAAAATCTACATTGCTAAAAGAGAGAAAGTTCAATGTTTTTATTTGGGAACCACAAAAACCTTATTTTGTATGAGTTTAGTATTTCCTGAATTAATACCATTTAGTGATTTTGGCGGTGATTTCACGTCATATTTTGAAGCAGTTTATTTGGTTTTTCATAATGATTTTATTAAAACTCAACCCAATTATGAAGGGCTAAAAGTAGCTGTAAGAAAATATCCTGAAGTGGACGGAATGCATCGTACATTTTACCATATTACCCACGAAGGAGAAGACGAAGCTAATAGAAAACCAGATTTTAGAAGAATGGAACGTATCCGTTTTCCAAAGTTTGTTATAGAAAACTTTGAACACGAAGAAATCCTCATTTGGAAAAACGTAAGAGGTAAAGACGAACGGATTGTTTTGTTTAATGAAACCGAAAATTATATTGTGATTTTAACCGACAGAGGAGAATATTATATGTTCATAACGGCTTACTATATTGAAACAGAACATAGAAAAAGAAAGCTATTAAAAGAATACGAAGCGTATATAAAAGCCAAAACCGCTTAGCGGAACTAAACGGCTTCTTATACTCCTTTAACACTTACAACCAATAAAGGAATGGTTACTGAGCTTTTGCAAAGATACACAATAAAAATAAAAAAGCAAATAGATTAAATCCTTAATGCTGAAAAAGAAGATAATAGTATGACCGATATACAAAAAGAAAATAAAAGTGGCGGTAAGGTTCCAAATTTGAGATTCCCAAGCTTTGAAGGAGAGTGGGAAGTGAAGAAGTTGGGGGAGATTGCAGAAAAATTTGGAGATGGTTTGCACGGAACA
>DDFD01000062.1 GCA_002337005.1 Flavobacteriales bacterium UBA1937
AGAAGTGGTTTCTTATCCTTTAAATAAAAACTTTCAGATTGAGTTTTCCGATGAATTAAACCAAATTTTAAAAGATGAAAACTTGAAATTAGTTTTTGTTTGTTCGCCTAATAATCCTTCAGGAAATTTAATTGCCAGAAATTCAATTTTAGAGATTTTGAATAAATTTAAAGGAATTGTGGTGGTAGATGAAGCGTATGAAGATTTCAGCAAAGAAGATTCTTGGATTTCAGAAATTGATCATTTTCCTCAATTGGTGATAATGCAAACCTTCAGCAAAGCTTGGGGAATGGCTGGTTTACGTGTTGGGATGGCTTTTGCACAAAAAGAAATTCTAGATTTGATGAATAAAGTGAAACCGCCATACAACATCAGTATTCTCAACCAGAAAGAAGTTTTTCATACGCTTCAAAATCAAGAAAAATTCAAAAAACAATTAGAAGAAATTTTAGAACAAAGAACTTTTCTAGAAAAAGAATTGCATAATTTCTCTTTTGTGAAGAAAATTTATCCTTCGGATGCCAATTTTATATTGGTTGAAGTAGAAAATGCAGATCAATTGTACAATTATTTAGTTGATGAAAAAATCATCATCAGAAACCGAAATAAAGTGGTGGAAAATTGTGTGAGAATTACGATTGGTAACGCAGAAGAAAATCAAAAACTATTACAATCACTCAAAAATTATAAAAAGTAAAATGAAGAAAAAAGTATTATTCATCGATAGAGACGGAACTTTAATTATAGAACCTCCGATTGATTTTCAGGTGGATTCTTTAGAAAAACTGGAATTTTATCCAAGAGTTTTTCAGAATTTAGCTAAAATCGTGAAAGAACTAGATTACGAATTGGTGATGGTGACCAATCAAGATGGTTTGGGAACCGAGAGTTTTCCGTATGAAGATTTCATCAAACCACAAGAAAAAATGATGAAAGCTTTCGAAAATGAAGGGATTTTCTTCTCTGAAGTTTGTGTAGATGATAGTTTCGAGCACGAAAATTCTCCGAACAGAAAACCAAGAACGGGAATGCTTCAGAAATACATTTTTGGAAATTACGATTTAGAAAATTCTTTTGTGATTGGCGATAGAAAAACAGATGTGGAATTGGCGAAAAATTTGGGTTCAAAATCTATTTTTATTTCCGATGAAAGTAATGATGAAGCTACTTTTACCACCAAAAGTTGGGACGAAATCTATCAATATCTTAAACAAATTCCAAGAAAAGCAAAAGTAAAAAGAACAACTAAAGAAACAGATATTACTGTTGAGTTGAATCTTGACGGAAGCGGAAAATCTAGTATTGATACAGGCTTGAAGTTCTTTGATCACATGTTAGAACAAATTTCAAAACACGGAAATTTTGATTTATTTGTAAAAGTAGATGGTGATTTAGAAGTAGATGAACATCACACGATTGAAGATACAGCAATTGTTTTGGGAGATTGTTTTTTACAAGCTTTAGGAAGCAAAAAAGGCATCGAAAGATATGCTTTTGTCTTACCAATGGATGATTGTTTGGCACAAGTTGCGATTGATTTCGGTGGAAGACCTTGGATTGTTTGGAATGCAGAATTTAAGCGTGAAAAAATTGGAGAATTGCCTACGGAAATGTTTTATCATTTCTTCAAATCATTTTCAGACAGTGCAAAATGTAACTTGAATATTTCTGTGGAAGGAGAGAATGAACACCACAAAATCGAAAGCATTTTCAAAGCTTTTGCGAAAGTTTTAAGAAATGCAGTGGCACAAACCGACCAAAACTTTAACCTTCCAAGTACAAAAGGAACTTTGTAAATGTAAAGTACAAAGTTTAAAGTACAAAATACAAAGTTTGAAATAGATTTGTAATTTTTAAAATATTGATTTTTCTTGTACTTCTAACCTTGTACTTCTAACTTTCAACTTAAAGAAAATGATAGCAATTATAGACTACGATGCAGGAAATGTAAAATCCGTTCAAAATGCCTTGAAAAAATTAGGTTTTGAAGCGGTGATTACATCTGACATTGAAACGATAAAAAGCGCTGATAAAGTTATTTTTCCAGGAGTAGGAGAAGCTTCTTCGGCGATGAAAAAACTTCAGGAAAGAGGTTTAGATGCAGTAATTCCGAATTTGAAACAACCTGTTTTGGGAATTTGTCTCGGAATGCAATTGATGTGCAATGCTTCAGAAGAAGGCAATACAGAAGCTCTTGGAATTTTTGATTGTGAAGTGAAATTGTTCCCAAATTTCGACATTGTTCCACACATGGGCTGGAATAATGTTTCAGAAATTAAAGGAAAATTGTTAGAAAACATCTCAGAAACTGATAATTTTTACTTTGTACACAGTTATTATGCGGAAGTTGGCGAAAGTACAACTTCGGTTTGTAATTATATTACTCCATTCAGTGCTACTTTGGAAAAAGATAATTTTTTCGCAGCTCAATTTCACCCCGAAAAATCGGGTGATATTGGTTTTAAACTATTAGAAAACTTTCTGGAAGTACAAAGTTAAAAGTACGAGGTCAAAAGTGAAAAGTATGGTATATATCTGAAATTTTATAAAAAATAATAACAATGAATGATTTAAAAAAGCGAATGAAAACATTTGCTATCGATTGTTGGAAATTTTGTTCAAAAGTGCCTAATACAAGAGAATATAATGCATTTGTAAATCAATTAATCAGATCTTCAAGTTCTGTTGGTGCTAATTATAGGGCTTGTCAAAGAGCTAAATCAACCAACGATTTTATCAACAAATTGAAAATTGTAGAAGAGGAAGTTGATGAAAGTATTTATTGGTTGGAAATATTTAGAGAAGTCTTACCAAATTCTATTAATGAAATTTCTATTTTAGAAAAAGAAGGAAAGGAATTATTAGCTATAACTGTAGCCTCAATAATAACAGCAAGAAAAAATAAACACGAAAATGAGAGTAAATAAAAATTTAAATATTTTTTACTTTTTAGTATTTTGTACTTCTAACCTTGTAATTTGTACTTTAAACTTATGAAAATTATCCCTGCAATAGACATCATCGACGGAAAGTGTGTACGACTTTCTAAAGGTGATTATGATACAAAAAAAATATACAACGAAAATCCTGTTGAAGTAGCCAAAGAATTTGAAGAGTACGGAATTCAATATTTGCATTTGGTGGACTTGGACGGTGCAAAAGCCAAGAAAATCATCAACCAAAAAGTAATTGAAGACATCGCTAAAAATACGAATCTTATCATTGATTTCGGAGGCGGAATTCGTTCTGAAGAAGATTTGCAAAAAGCTTTTGATAGCGGTGCAAAAAAGGTAACTTTAGGAAGCATTGCTGTGGTAAATCCAGAATTGTGTTTGGCATGGTTAGAGCAATTTGGTGCAGAAAAATTGATTTTAGGAGCAGATTGTTTGGATAGAAAGATTAAAACTTCGGGTTGGTTAGAAAATTCTGAAACAGATGTGGTAAATTTCATCAAAGAATATCAGAAAAAAGGCTTCAGAGAAGTGGTTTGTACCGATATTTCAAAAGACGGAATGTTACAAGGTCCATCCACAGCATTGTATCAAGAAATTATAGAAAATTCAACCATTGAACTCATTGCAAGTGGTGGAATTTCGAACATAGAAGATGTACAAAAAATGAAAGAAATTGGTTGCGCTGGAACCATCATTGGTAAAGCGATTTATGAAGGACGAATTTCTCTTAAAGATTTACGATTGACGATTTCAGATTTTTGATTTGTGAAGATGAACAACTAAATTTAATTTTAAAAACTAATCATTATGAATTCATTAGAAATGAGAAATCGCACCAAAAAGTTTTCTTTGGATATTTTAGAATTGTTAGAGATTCTACCTAATTCTAAAACTTTTAAATTAATTGAAAATCAGTTAGGAAGAGTAGCGTTGTCTGTTGGTGCAAATTATAGAGTAGTTTCTAGAGCAAAATCGAGCAATGATTTTATCAATAAACTCAAAATTGTAGAAGAAGAGTGTGATGAATGTACTTTTTTTCTTGAAATTTTGCTTGAGAAGACAATAAATCATAAAGATTTAATACAAAAATTATTAAATGAAGCCAACGAAATTTTAGCCATTATTGTTGCATCAATCAAGTCCGCTAGAAATAATAAATAATAAATCGTAAATCAAAAATTGTAAATCGTAAATAGAAAAGATGTTAAAGAAAAGAATCATTCCTTGTTTGGATATAAAAGACGGAAGAACCGTAAAAGGAGTTAATTTTGTGGGATTAATTGATGCAGGAAATCCTGTGGAATTGGCAAAAAGATATGTGGATGAAGGCGCAGATGAATTGGTTTTTCTAGATATTACGGCAACACACGAAAACCGTAAAACTTTGGTGCAATTGGTGGAGAAAATAGCTGAAGAAATCAATATTCCTTTTACTGTTGGTGGAGGAATTTCTGAAATTTCTGATGTAGATCATCTTTTGAAAGCGGGTGCTGATAAAATAAGCATCAATTCTTCGGCGGTTAAAAATCCTGATTTAATCAAAACTTTTGCCGATAAATTCGGAAGCCAATGCGTAGTTGTAGCGATAGATTCTAAACAATTTGGAGAAGAAGATTACGTTTTTGTAAACGGTGGAAGAATAAAAACCGACTATAAAACTCACGATTGGGCAAAACAAGTAGAAGAGTTAGGTGCTGGTGAAATTTTGCTCACGTCAATGGACTTTGATGGTACCAAACAAGGTTTCGATGTGAGATTGCTCAATGAAATTTCACAAATTGTGAATATTCCGATAATTGCTTCTGGAGGTGCTGGAAAAATTGAAGATTTTACAGAAGTTTTTACAGAAACCAAAGCTACAGGAGCTTTAGCAGCAAGTATTTTCCACTTTGGAGAAATTAATATCAACTACTTAAAACAAGTTTTAAAAGAACAAAATATTGCTATTCGATTTTAGATTTACGACGTTAGATTTACGATTTTTTTAACCATATCAAACCATATCAAACAAGATCAAACCATATCAAATCATTCAAATCATTCAAATCATTCAAATCAAATCAAACAAATGAACTCAATAATCAATTTTGAAAAAGGAAACGGATTAGTTCCTGTAATTATACAAGATGAAACTACATTACAAGTGTTAATGCTCGGTTTTATGAATCAAGAAGCTCTACAATTAACAGAAGAAACAGGGAAAGTTCACTTTTTTAGCAGAACCAAAGATAGAATTTGGTTAAAAGGAGAATCTTCTGAAAATTATTTATATGTAAAAAGCATTGAAAAAGACTGTGATGATGATACTTTACTGATTAAAGTAAAACCAACGAATGTGGTTTGTCATACCGGAAATTTCAGTTGTTTCGGAGATAAAGAAACCAAAGGTTTTCTGTATGAATTAGAAGCGATTATCAACCAAAGAATTGACGAAAAAGTAGAAAGTTCTTACACTTCAAAACTCTATCAAAGAGGCATCAATAAAGTAGCTCAAAAAGTAGGAGAGGAAGCGGTAGAATTGGTAATTGAAGCGAAAGATAATAATGATGACTTGTTCAAAAATGAAGCAGCAGATTTATTGTATCACTTTTTAATTTTACTCAAAGCCAAAAATTTCAAACTACAAGACATTGAAGAAGTTTTGAGAGGAAGGCATTAATTTTTTTGATCATTTTTTGTTATAATTAATTCTCAAGTTGTATTTTTACGAAAAATAACCAATGAAAAAAATCATCCTTTCTGTCCATCTTTTTTTTGGGATTATTTGTTTTTCACAAACCGCTGAAAGTATAAATAATACTCGTGTTTCTCAACAGACATATAATAGTCAGGTTTCAAATTATCAAAGAGAACGAGCTTTAGATCAAATGGAAGCGAGTGCAAAAGCAAGCAAATCTAGCGAAATGAAAGATTTGGATGAAAAATTTGAACTTAATTTCGTGCAAAAAGAGAAACTTGATTCTAAAAATTTATTGTTAAATAAAAAGAAATTAGATCTTCAATCTAAATATGCTTCTGCAAACTCTGAAGATGAAAAGCAAAAAATTAGCAAAAAATTAAAAGAAATTGATGTAGAGTTAGAAAGAAATATGAACAAGTTGGAAGCTAATGAAGATGAGCTTAAAATGTTACAAGATAAATATAATCATGTTAAAAAATAAAAAAATCCCGAGAATTTCTCGGGATTTTCTATATTGATAACAAAAATGTTTTACATTATTTTACTTGATCTACAACAGCTTTGAAAGCTTCAGGATGGTTCATTGCTAAGTCTGCAAGAACTTTTCTGTTAAGCTCGATGTTGTTTTTCTTAAGAGCTCCCATAAATTGAGAGTAAGACATTCCGTATTCTCTAGCACCAGCGTTAATTCTGGTAATCCAAAGGCTTCTGAAGCTTCTTTTTTTCTCTTTTCTACCACGGTAAGCATATTGCATTGCTTTTTCTACCGCGTTTTTAGCTACAGTCCAAACATTTTTTCTTCTACCGAAAAAACCTTTAGCTTGTTTTAAAACTTTTTTTCTGCGCGCTCTAGACGCTACAGCGTTTACTGATCTTGGCATAATTTAATTGTTTTTTTTGAAAAGGGCGAAATTTTATTTAAAATTCTCTTTTTGGCACCGTTTCAGGGTTAAAATTTTTGAATTTTTTAATTCTTATAAACCGATTGATTTATAAAAACTACTTGATGGCTAATTGGCGAAGAACGCTTTTTTCATCCACAGTAGCAACATAAGAAGTTTGCGTAAGATTTCTCTTTTGCTTCGTTTCTTTTTTAGTTAAGATGTGGCTTTTGTAAGCATTTTTTCTTTTGATTTTACCAGTACCGGTAAGAGCAAAACGCTTTTTAGCACCTGATTTAGTTTTTAATTTTGGCATTTTCTTGCTTTTTTATATATTTTGTTATCAATATCTTTATTATAAAATGTGCATTACACATTCAAGGGTGCAAAATTACAATTTTTTTTTTGAATTATATTATTTTTATTAAGAAACAATTTGATATTTACATTGAGATAACAAAGGTAGTTCCTTTATTCTGTGTAGAGTTTACAGAAATTTCGCAGTTTATGGCTATAGCTAAATCACGAATTAGGTGAAGTCCTAACCCTGATTTTATACCTACCACTTCAGTTTCGTCATATAATGCTCGGAATTTTTCTTTTTCAGCACCAGGTCCGTTATCCGTAATTGATAAGTAAGATTTGTTTTTCTCTTGCCACGCTTTCCAAATGATGGTAGGATTTTCTGTAGTGGAAAATACATTGATAGAATTGCTTGTAAGGTTTCTGAGAATGGTTTTTAGATAATTTTCATCAGTAAAAATTTCTATATTTTCTGGATTATGGTATTCGAATGTGATATGTTGATAACCAGAAAAAACTTTCCTATTATCTTCAAATAATTTTTCTACGGTTATTTTTTTGGGTTGTGGTTTAAAATTTTCCATTTGTCCTTTGCTCCAAAGTAAGATGTCTTCCATAGAGGTAAGTAAATTTTCTGCTCCAGCAATGGTTTTGTTTTGTAATCTTTCTTTGGTTTCTTGATCCATTATTTCGGGATTTTCTTTTTGTAGGTGTAGAAAATGTATAAGATTAGCAACAGGACTTCGTAAGTCGTGGTTTAGAATTCCGAGAAATCTGATTTTTATACGGTTGGCTTCTTCTAGTTGTGAGTTTAGCTGTCTCAGTTTTTCATTGATTTTTTTACGATTATAGCTTTGATAAAATAAAAGACTTCCAATTATTGCTAACAAAAAAATACCTGATATATAGAACCATTTTTGTTTTTCTTTGGCTTCTAATTCTAATTTATTGATTTTAATTTGTCGATTTTTTAATTCTATTTCTCGTTGATCTTCAATATGAGTAATGGTATTTTTTGTTTTATCATTAAATATAGAATCTTTGTAAACAGAGTATTTTGTATTGTATTCTAAAGCTTTTTTTATATTACCAAGTTTCTGCTCTACGTCTGATAGTTTTTTTAGATTAATAGAAATAGATTGTTTGTCATTTATTTTGTTGTAGATTTCTAGAGCTTTAGTATAGTTGACTTTTGCTTTTTCTAGAGTTTTTTTATCTTGATTTTCATTAAAAATTTTAAAATATAAGTCTCCCAGAATAGTTATTGCCAAAGCAATTTTGTTTGTATTGCCTAGTTTTTTTGCTTCTAAAATAGATTTTTGTATATTTTTTTCAGCTTCATTCCATTTTTTCTGATTAGAGAGTATTGTCCCTTTTCTTAGATATATTTCGGCTTTATTGGTTTCGAAATCACCAGAAGGTTCTGCGTTTAGCGTTTGATTTATTTGGTGAATAGGTGTTTTGCTGTCTAGTGGTACAGCAACAGTTTGTTCAGTTTTTTCTTCTAATGCTTCTTTGGCTTTATTTATATAGATTCTAGCATTGTTATTATCTCCAAGAGCAATATAGGTCGAGGCAATATTATTAAGTTGATTAGCGATAGATTTTTTGTCTTTAAGAGCCTCATAAATAGACAAAGATTTAAAAGAATAATCCAAACAAATTGCATGTTCTCCTTTTAAGAAATGAGTTCTACCCAGACTTCCATATATCATAGCTTTGGTTAAGGGAAGAGAATTTTCTGTAAGGGCTTGTTTGTATAATTCGATTGCGGTGTCATAATTTCCTAAATTGGTTTGTATAATGCCTTTGTTTCTTAAACTATTTGCAATTTTGTCTTTATCATTTATTTTTTTTGCAATTTCCCATTGTTGATTGGCGTAATAGTTAGCTTTTTCGGTATCTAAATTTCTGTAAATAGCAAAAAGACTGTTACATATATCTATTTTTGTTTTATTGTCAGAAGTGGTTTGAAGTTTTTGTATTAAAGAGTCTGCTTTAGCATTATTGCTATTTTGAGATAACAAAAAATGATATCCCAAAATCATAAAAAAACAAAATGCTAATTTTTTCATTTTCAGTACTTTAATGATTTTAAATATCTAGATTTTCTTTATACATTCTACCAACGGGTATTATTTGCCCGTTATTGAGTACAATTTCTGAAGAATTTTTTTTAGAAATATATTGTTTTTGCACAGCATAACTTTTATGTACTCTAATAAAAGATTGAAAATAATTTTCCTTCAACAGATTTCCTATGCTTTTTAAGACACAATGTTTTTTCTGTGAAGTTACAATTTTGGTGTAATCCTTCAACGCTTCTAAGTAGAGAATGTCGTGAAGTTTTATTTTGGTTTGTTCGTGCCCTTCTTTTATGTAAAAGGTATCTCCGCCAATACTATTTTCGAATAATTGTGCTTTGTATTTTAATTCTAGATAATCTTCAATTTTTTGCACGGTAATAGAAAAGCGGTCAGATTTTAAAGGTTTTACAATATAGTCTAAAGTATCTAGCTCGAAACTTTCTGCGGCGTGCTCAGGATATGAGGTAATATAAATACAAACAGGGATTTCCATTACTTTTTTACGAAACTCTAATCCGTTTATTTCTGGCATTTCGATATCTAAAAAAAGCACATCTATTTTATTCTTTTCAATAAATTTTAAAGCTTCTTCTGCACTATAAAATGCTCCCGATAATTGTAAAATGGGATTTTTTTTAACGTGCGAAATTACGGTTAGAAGATCTATCTCGTCATCGTCTAAAATGATGCATTTATACGGTTTCATAATTCATAGGTTGCTCAAATATACATTTTTTCTTTAAAAAGTTAATATTAATTGTTGTTGGTCTATTTAAAACGTCATTGGTCAATTATCTATTTTAAACTCAAGATAAAATGATAAAATTTGAACATAGTAAAAAAGATTCAAAATGATTATTCGTAACAAAAAATTAATAGGTCTAATCTCCATTTTAGTGGGAATCTGCGTAATTGGCTATTTGGTTTTTGTATCAAGAGTTGTTTTTATTGGTGATAAAACTAATGCTTTAGTTACAGGTTTTGTTGTTCATCAAAATGGAGCAAGAAAAGTACAAAACGAAAATAGCAGCATAAAAAAACCATTGAAAGGAAGAAGTGCTTTTGTGAAATTTAGAACGGAAGACGGACAAGAAATAGAAACACATAGTAAAATTCTACAGTTGTTTTCATTTACAGGATATCATATCGGTGAAGAGGTAAGCGTGGCTTATAATCCAAAAAATCCGCAAGAAATTTTTGTAATGAGTTTAAAAGAAATGCCAGGGATATTGCTACTCTTCGGATTTGGTGTTTTGCTAATAATGGTGGGCAAAAGCTACCTGTTTTCTAAAAATAAAAGCTAATCAAATGAAAACTTTAACAAAAATATTTTTACGAATAATGCTGGTATTTCTAATTTCTTGCAATTCATCATTTTATAACAATGTAAATGATATGGGAGGTCAACCAGCTACTCTTTATCTGAAAAACGGAAATATACTGAACGGGAAACTAGAAATCAGAAGTTTTGATGAATTTTCATCAGTGCAGAAAATCACTTTTAGTGAAGGAAACACCAATCGTTATCAATGGTTTTATCCTCAGGATATTGAAGGGATTTATTTCAATGGGGCGATGTATTCTCTAGAGCTGATTCAGGCAATGGATATGTGGAACAAAAGAGCCTATAAATTCCTGAAAAATATTACTCCTAATCAAGGGAAAATGCAAATTTTCGAAGATGAATATACACAAAAAAACTCCTTCGGAAATATAGAAAAAGTAACGAAACTGTACATTAAACTTCCTAATAATGAAGGCGTTTTTGATGCCCAATCTGATCGTTTTGTACCTAATTTCAACGAAAAAGTAAGTCGATATTTATCGGATTGTCCTTCAGTTTCATCAAGAATTTTAAACAAAGAAAAAGAATTTTCTTATGCTTTTGTAAATCAAGGAGAAACACAAAGGAAACAAGTCTGGATGAATATAGTTTTTGAATATAATCAATGCAAAAATTAATAAAAATGAAATCCCTATTTTTTAAAAAAATACTATTGTTTTTGGTGTTAAATGCTAGTTTTACAGCAGTTTTTGCCCAAATAAGACCATTAGATAATTTATCAAAAATAAATGAGGTCAAAGGAAATGCCTTAAAAAGATATTCAGAAAAGATTAAAGTAATTATTCATTTTCCTAAAAAAAGCATTACAAAAGAACAGCTGAATGATATTCTAAAACCAGAAAATCTATTGATACAAACCAGTTCTGTACCTCTTGTCACTAAATCTGAGTGCAAAGAAAATATCATCAATAGTGATTTTACCATTTCTAATTGTTGGAAGAGGAATAATAAAAACTCTGCTATTTCTGCAATTACCGATGTTTACAAAATTGTTGAAGATAATAATGCCGATTATTATACGGTAGAAGCAACTTTAGATTATCGAGGATTAGCACCTAGAACTTCATTGATTTCATTTTTCATAGACAAAAGACATTTTCAAACCATAAAAGCAGGAACTTGGAAGGTTCAGGATAAAACATTGTGCCATATCGAAATTCCAGAAAACAGATGGAGTGAATTTGCATATCAGCAAGGCGCAGGTTTCAGAGGTTTTGCAGTTCGAGGTTTCTGTGGCGAAAATAGCATCTGTTCTACATTGCCTAAAACTCAAACGGTAGAATTTTGGATTGAATCTCCTTATTAAAATTTAATATGATAAGTTATAGATTATGAAAAGTTTCATTTTGGTTTGCTCGTTTATTACTTCGTTTGCCTTGGCACAATGCAGAAATACTTTTATCTATGGTTTTAAAATAGATGAAAATATCAATGCAAAATTATTAACCGCAAGTGTTTTTTATAACAACAAACCATTGGTGTCAAAAACAAAAATGATTTGTGGTAAACCTCAAAAAATACAGTCAAAATTTTTTTATGCACTTCAATCTACTAATGTTTTAGAATCACAAAAATTACCCTATCAATTGCCCGAAAAAACTTTTTATTGGTTGCTTACAGATGATATGAATATAGAAATGGCGGTTCATCCCGAAAGATTTAAAATCGTTTTAGATTCTAGAAACAGACAATTAAAAGCAGATTACCAATTGCCTCAAACGTATGATTTTTTATCTCAAAATGCAATTTATTTGGATTTAAAAGATAAAAGCAAAAGTAATTTAGATCAAGAATTCCATAATAAAATTTGGGGACTTAGTTTGTCTAAAATCTCTGCTAAAACGATAGAAAATTCAACAGTAAAAGACACTACAATTATCTATTCTTTAAGAGAAAAAATTCCGGAAGGGATTTTAATTCGTTTCCCTGAAATTAGAAATGCTAAGTTCTATTCTATGCAAGAATTTAATACAAAAGGAATGTTCTTCAACAAAAAAATATTCTTGAAAATTCCTGAAAATATAAATCCGAAGCCAGATCAAACCAAAGGAAATTATATAGACATCAACGGAAAAGAATGTGCCACTTCTGGTGGAATTACAGGAATGGGGAGCGGAGAATGTGCAGGCGCAGGCATTACAAAAAAAACGATGATTTATAATATTAACATACAAATAGAACCATAAAATTTAAAAATATGAAAGCATCTACATTAATAACCAAAACAATGAAAAAAATAATTTTATTAGTAATCGTATTCTGTGCATTTAGTACAATATCGTTTGCGCAATTAAGAACTCCAATAAAATCAAATTCTGGCAACCAAAATCCAATAGAAAAACAGATGTTGGAGAAAGCAAAATCTTTAAATCTTGGCGCTGTACATTCAGAAAGCGCTTCTATGAGACCAACTGCAGGTTCTGGCGGATATTTCCTGAGATTTGAAAAAGGTTGGGTGTATTACAATCCAAATACCAGACAAGTCTATGCAATCTACGGAGATATTATGAATAAATGGGCTGAAACAGGCTATGAAGTTGGCGAATTGGGTTTCCCTACTTCTGATGAAAAAGACAGTGATAGAGCAGGATGGAGACGTATGAATTCCTTTGATAAAGGTGCTATCTATTGGAATGATGGGAGATTAGATGTGATTAAAAAAACTAAACTAGCTTCTGCGATTAATACTTCATCTAAGATTTCTTACAGTTTCGCAAAATCAAAGATTGATAAAATTAAATTAAGTGGAACTACAATTTCACTTATTAATACTAAAAATACACAAAACAGCTATTCTAATAAAGTAACTAGAGTAAGCAAAGAAAAGGAAAATGGCGACAAAATCTGTAAAACTGAATATAAAACATTAAGCGTGACCAACATCAACCAAGATGTTCTCAATCCAGATGATATTGCGGATTTACGTGTTGGCGGAATTTATGATTTTAATGAATTTAATAAAGGAAATCCCAATTTAATAGATGCTCCTAGAAATCCTATAACGATTAGCGTTGCAGGTTTAAAATCGGTAACCGTTAATAATCCTACTCCAGAAGCGTTATTTGATGCCAATTCAGAAATTCTAAACCAAAGATTTGCTTCTAGACCAGTTGGTGGTGGGCAATTGCTAGAACAAAAAACAGTAAATAGCGCTACAGAACTCAATATTGCAGCAGGTGTTTCATATAAATCTGGTTTATATAATGCTTCGGCGAAATTTGGCTACAACGAAAAATCTCAAAGCAATAAGTTCTTAGTAACCTACACTTATCCTATTTTTACCATTCAGAAAACCAGTGGTAATAATTATTTTACCAACAAAACCTTCAATACTAATCCTAATTATGTAATTTTAGATAAGGTAACGTATGGAGTGAAATTGTTGGTTTTTTATGAATCAGAATTAACTCAGAAAGAACTAGATGCAGCATTTTCTGGCTCTGCTTGGAAGGTAAATGCCAGTCTTGATATCAATACCAAACGTAAGCTAGAAGAAACTACTTTTAAGGTGTTTTTATATGGAAGTAGTGATGTTGTACAAACCATCAAAGGATACGATCAACTTTTTTCTGAAACCAATAGAATGCTTCGCGCTATTGTTGATTCTAATAAAACCAGTCCGCTAGAATTAGGAGCGCCAATAAGTTATTCTCTGAAATTTTTGAACGGAGATACCGCCGCTACCAATTGTAACGCCAATGAAATTCCAAGTCAGGTTTGTGTTCCGAATTCTAATATTTCTATGAAACTTACCGTAAATCTTAATTGCGTTAAAACTTCGGATTATGGTTTTTATGGTTGGAATGATGCGGAAATTATCGATGAAAACGAAAATCCAATACAAGGAGCTAAAAACTTCTTCGATTTTGGACAAAAAGCCAATTCCGGTTCTACTTGTGACCAAATAGATACCAATTCTATGAACAATCCTTACAAATATGTAGAATTTAATAATTTATCTAAAGAAGTTAGAGACAAAGGAATTCTCAGACTTTGGTTCTGGATTAATAACGGAGAACAAGGTCATTACTGCCCAATTTTAGGAAGTAAACAGCAAAAAAATAATTCCAGAGGAGGCAATCATTATTTTGTAGATTACAAATTAAAAGATATAATGCTCCCTCAACAAGACGGAAAACCAGCTACTAAAGAAATTACAGCCCAAGCTGATAGTGGTAAGAGAACCATTATAAAATTTAATTACAGCTTTCTTTGGTCAAAATAATTTTAACTAAACATACTAACAATTAAAATTTACAATTATGAAAAAAATAGTTTTAAGCAGTATCGCATTATTTACATTCACTTGTTTGTTAAATGCTCAATCTAGTAAAAGTCAAATAATAGAGAAAAAAAGCACTCCTCAAAAAGTGGATAAAAACGTAAAAAAACTGGAAAAAAAAGTGTCTAAAGCAGAAGCCCTGATGGAAAGAGAGCAGGAAGAAAAGAAAACAGAAGAGCAGGCAAGACCCAACCCAATGAAATCAAAAGGTGAAGATAAAGCCCTCAATCCGCAGCCATTTCCGCCAGCAGACAAAGCACCTAAGAAGCTACAAAATGTAAAAACAAAGACTAATTAAAGGTTATTTATAATAAAAATTTATCAAAAAAATATTATGAAAAAGCTATTTTTATCTTTCATTATTCTTTTTGCATTGCAAAGTTATGCACAAGTTAGTCAACAAGAAATGATGAAAAAAGCGAAACTCCTTTCGAGTCGAGTTTCCAGTTCAAAAGGAAAAGGAGTAATTACTTATACTGCAAAAGGTAAAACGTACACGGATAAAAATGAAATATCTACCGCAATTATCAACAATCAAATTGGTGATATTTCTAATGACAAGCACACCGTTTCTATTGGTGATGGTACTTTACATTCATTTAAGATTGGCAAAAGTTATGTTTGTAAGGTTCTTGTCTTAATGATTGATGGCAAACAATACTCCCGAAGAAGCAGTAGTAATATCGCTACAATTACTTTTTTTGACGGAAAAACCATCAAAGGAACTTTTTCTGGAACGGTCTATAATGAAAAAACAAAAGAGACAATTCCTGTTACAGGAACTTTTCAGACAGAAAACATTACCTCTATTTAAAATGTAAATATGTGTAAATCTTTAAAAATTTAAAAAATGAATAAAAAAATAGTATTAATATTTTTATTTCTCAGTTCATTTGCTTTTTCTCAAAAAAATTGGTTTAAGGCATATACTGATAAAGATGCTCTTGCAAAAGATGGAGTAGAAGTAGGAAACCAATTTATAGCAGATGCCAAAAAAATAATTCCTAATTTGAAAAACGAACCTCAAATCATTGTAAATACGACACCATTTCTCATCTATTATGATGGTGAAAAGAATACGGTAAACTTACCTCTTTGGAGTGAAGTAATCCCAGAGAATCAACAGTATTTTGAAAAAATTACAGGGAATTCAAAAGATGGTAAAAAATTATATGGATTAATGTTTAACGGGTTTTATCTTCCTCACGAATTGGGACATTGGCTTACGGTAAAGAAGAGTGGTAACTTAGGAAGCTATCAAGACGAATATTTTGCTAATACTGTAGCAATGCTTTGGTGGAAAAAGCAAGGAAAATCTAAGGAGCTAAAATCTATTTATAAAACCTTGAAGAAAGTAATGAAAACGTACCCTAATCCAGTGCCAAAAGGGGAAAATGTAGAAAAATATTATACTGAAAATTATGTAAAAATTATGCAAGACCAAGAAAATTTTGCAATGATTTATGGTTTTATGCAGTTTTCTCAGTTTATTAAAATCTATGAAGATCACTCTTTGCCAGATTTTGATACATTTTTACAAAAAGAATTCAAAAAATAAAAAAAATGCTGTATATGTTTTTGATATACAGCATTTTATATTTTTAGTGATTATTTAGCCGCTTTTTTCGGGCTCATCATCATAATCATTCTTTTACCTTCTAATTTAGGAAGTTGATCTACTTTTCCGATATGCTCTAATTCTTGAGCTAATCTTAATAAAAGAATCTCTCCTTGATCTTTAAAAATAATAGAACGTCCTTTAAAGAATACATAAGTCTTTAATTTAGAACCTTCTTCCAAGAATTTTTCGGCGTGTTTTTTCTTAAATTCATAATCGTGGTCATCAGTTTGAGGGCCAAATCTGATTTCTTTTACCACCACTTTTACTTGTTTCGCTTTTAATTCCTTTTGCTTTTTTTTCTGTTCGTAAAGGAATTTTTTGTAATCTAGAATTCTACAGATATAAGGATCTGATTTGTCTGAAATTACTACCAAATCAAGTTCTTGCTCCTCTGCAATTTGAAGAGCTTTAGATAAAGGATACACTCCTGGTTCTACATTGTCTCCTACTAAACGAACTTCCTTTGCACGGATTTTTTCGTTTATTTGATGTAAATCTTCCTGAACAGGGCGACGCATTGGTCCTCTTCCTCTGTTATTAAATTTCTGTGCTATAGTATTAAATTTTAAAGTTATCTATAATTTTATTTTTTGATTTGAATTAAGCTTTAAATTCAAATCCTGTTTCTGATGCTTTTTTGAAATAAGAAACAAAATCTTCTAATTTCATTACACCTAAATCTCCTTCGCCACGTCTTCTTACAGAAATAGTACCTTCGTTTTCTTCATTTTCACCAACTACAAGCATAAAAGGTATTTTTTTCAATTCTGCATCACGGATTTTTTTACCCGTTTTTTCGTTTCTGTCATCTATCAGTCCGCTAATATCGTGATTTTCTAATAATTGTGAAACTTTTTTTGCATAATCCACATATTTTTCAGAAATCGGAAGGATAATAAATTGCTCTGGACTTAACCAAAGTGGGAAATCTCCCGCTGTATTTTCAATCAAAATCGCAATGAAACGTTCCATAGAACCAAATGGTGCTCTGTGAATCATCACTGGTCTGTGTTTTTCATTATCATTACCTGTGTACCAAAGATCAAATCTTTCTGGTAAATTGTAATCTACTTGTATCGTTCCTAATTGCCAACTTCTTCCCAAAGCATCTTTTACCATAAAGTCTAATTTAGGTCCATAGAAAGCAGCTTCTCCGTATTCTGTTACGGTATTTAATCCTTTTTCTGTAGCAGCAGTAACAATGGCACTTTCTGCTTTTTCCCAGTTTTCGTCAGAACCGATATATTTTTCTCTATTTTCAGGATCTCTTAATGAAATTTGAGCTGTAAAATCTGCAAATCCTAAGGAACCAAAAACATAAAGCACTAAATCAATGGTTTTTTTGAATTCTTCTAACAATTGATCTGGTGTACAGAAAAGGTGTGCATCATCTTGAGTAAATCCTCTTACACGTGTTAAACCGTGTAATTCTCCAGATTGCTCATATCTATAAACTGTACCAAATTCTGCATATCTTTTTGGTAAATCTCTGTAGCTCCATTGTGATGTTTTGTAGATTTCGCAGTGGTGTGGACAGTTCATTGGTTTCAATAAAAATTCTTCACCTTCGTTTGGTGTTTTTATCGGTTGAAAGCTGTCGGCTCCGTATTTATCCCAGTGTCCAGAAGTTACATACAATTCTTTAGCACCAATATGAGGAGACATTACGAATTCGTAACCTGCTTTTTTCTGAGCTACAGAAAGAAAATTTTCTAATTTTTTTCTCAGTGCAGTTCCTTTTGGTAACCAAAGTGGTAAACCTGCACCTACTTTTTCAGAAAATGCGAAAATTCCAAGTTCTTTACCTAATTTTCTGTGATCTCTTCTTTTGGCTTCTTCTAATCTTTCGAGATATTCTGTTAAATCTTTTTGTTTCGGGAAAGAAATACCATAAACTCTTGTTAATTGAGGGTTTTTCTCGTTTCCTCTCCAATATGCTCCAGCTGCATTTAAGATTTTAACTGCTTTTACAATTCCTGTAGAAGGAATGTGTCCTCCTCTACAAAGGTCTGTAAAGTTATCGTGAGTACAGAAAGTGATTTCTCCATCTTGCAGATTTTCAATCAGTTCTGTTTTATAAGGATTGTCTGCGTATTCTTTTAGAGCATCTGCTTTAGAAACAGCATAAAGACTGAAAGTAGCGTCTTTTCTAGCATTTTCCAGCATTTTTTTCTCTATTTTTTCAAAATCTTTTTCAGAAAGAGAATCTTCACCAAAATCTACATCATAATAGAAACCGCTATCAATTGCTGGTCCTATCGTTAATTTTGCATTAGGATAAAATTCTAAAATTGCTTGTGCTAAAAGGTGCGCAGAAGAATGCCAAAAAGCTTTTTTCCCTAAATCATCATTCCAAGTAAGTAGCGTAACCGTGGCATCTTGCGTTATTGGTGTGGTAACTTCTACTTGTTTACCGTCCACTAATGCAGAAATGGTGTTTCTAGCCAAACCTTCTGAAATAGATTTAGCAACTTCTAAAGGCGAAACTGCGCCTTCAAACTCACGGATGCTTCCATCTGGAAGAGTAATTTTAATCATTTTGGTTCTCTAATTTTAATCAAGTGCAAAAATAGTAAACTTTTGGGAAAGAAGCGTAATTTGTTTTGAAATGGTTTGAATTAGTTTGAAGTGATTTGAAATAGTTTTATTTTCCAACTTCCAACTTCCAACTTCCAACTTCCATCATCCAACTTCTAACTTCCATCTTTCACCCTTTCTTCACTTTTCCTTTAATAATCTCCACTACATCTACATTTTTTACTTTAGATTTTGCCCAACCGTGAATGTCTATATAGAGAAGTGTACGTTTGTAGTAATCGTTTTCTGAGAATGTATTGAGTTGATTTTCAAAATTTTTGAAAAGAATTTGTTGTTCCGAAGGTAGTAAGCCGTCCAAATTTTTAAAAAATTCAATGATTACTTGATGAATTTCATCCGAATATTTCATTTTCTGAACAAATTTTTGGGTTGCTTTTACAAATTCATCATAATCTTCATCAATTCCAGATTCAAATTTTGCCATCAAAACCAAAATTCTGGTGTGGAATAGTAAATCTTCTTGCACATTTCCTTTAGAATTGATGATTTTCATTGCATAAGAAATACATTCTGGATATTTTTTTGAACCAAAAAGGAGAGCAGCCATCTTTAAATAAAGAATTAAATAATGGTGTTCGTCTATTTTATCTTTGAATTTTTCCATTTTTAATTCCACTTCTGGAATTAGTTTCGTGCCTGCAAAAAACTCTCCTTTAATGAAATGAATGTTCATCAAAGAATTATAATGGGTTAAAAAAATCAAAGATTGAAGATTGTCATTTTGTATGAAATTTTCAGAATTTACTGTCTTTTTAAAGTTATTGAAACTTTCTTCCAACTTATCTACGTGTCCGTACAAAAAGAGGATTTTCAACAAATAGTTGTAACCTTTGATGTACCAAACAGGATGACTGAACATCATTTCTGGCTTTTGATGGAAGAGTTCTACCCAATGATAAGCGTATTTTAAGGTGTATTTATAATCTTGAAGCAATTGGTTTTTCCAAACGTGAGCTTTGTAATACCACAATTTTTCTGTAAAATTCAGTTTTTCTAGTTTTATTTTTTTGATTTGAGAATCAAAAATATGCATTACTTTTTTTCTGTCTTCATCATTTTTCACATAACCGTGCGTAAGCATTTCGCTGTATAATTTTAGCGAAAGATTAGACAATTGCGTGGCATATTGATTCTGCAAACTTACCTCCGAAGATTGCTGTATAAGTTCATCTGCTCGTCCGTCAATACTTCGTGTAATAAATTGAGATTCAATTACTTTTTCGAGTTCTATAATTTCTGAAGCAATGGTTTTTTCGTCTAATTCTAAGGCAGATTGTTTGGCTTTGTCAAGAATTTTCAAGGCTTGTTTGTGAAGTCCTTTTTGATAGAGAATATTGGCAAAATCTAACTGTTCTCGCAGTTGAATTCTATTGTTTTGATGAATAGGATTCATTCTAAGACTTACCAAAATTTGTTTGTAAAGATGCGCTTTCAGATTAGAAAGTTGTTGTTTTGTAGAAATTTTTTTCTGAATGATTATTTCTTCCTGATATTCATTCATTTTATCTAATTCATTAAAAAGAAGCAGAAATTTA
>DDFD01000030.1 GCA_002337005.1 Flavobacteriales bacterium UBA1937
GTAATAATTTTATGCTCCGAAGGTATAATTTCCTTCACATCAGTCATTCTGAATTGAATGTTTTTCGAACGTTGAAAAATCTTTCTAAAAGGAAAAGATATATTAGAAGGTTCTATCCTTCCGCACGCTACCTGATAAAACAATGGTTGAAACATATGATGATTGGCTTTATCAATCACCATTACTTTTTTCTCAATTTTACCATTGAGTTTTCTGGCAAATTGCAATCCTGCAAAACCACCTCCAACTACTATTATTTTGTCTCGTTTTTCCATACTCCTTTGGCAAAAATAATGAAATTATTTACTAAAAAGTTTACTTTTGCAAAACTTATGCCCAAAACAAATTTTAATTCTAACCAAAAACGAAAATTACACAAAACCCGAAGAAAAAATTATAATCTTCGCAGATGGATTGTACTTGCTATTTTAGGAGTTTCATTAATATTTACAGGATTTTTTCTAAAGAATAAAATAGCTTTTTACTATGCTATGTATTTTAATAAATACCATCATAAAAATCTAAAGAACGACGAAAAAGAAACCGCTAGAATAGATAAAATTATTACAGAATATAATGATAAAACTTTTGGGTTTGATATTTCTCATTACCAAAAAAAAGAAGATATAAAATGGGACAGTCTTACCATAGCCAATGATGGTATAAAACTAGATTTTGTGGTAATGCGCGCTACTATGGGCAACCGAAAAAAAGACAAACATTTTGATGATTTTTGGGAAACTTCTAAAAAAAATGAGCTTATAAGAGGTGCTTATCATTTTTATAGAGCAGATGAAGACCCTGTAATACAAGCTAATAATTATTTAGAAAGTGTAAAACTAGAAAGTGGAGACCTGAGACCTGTGCTAGATATAGAAAGAGTTCCCAGAAGAAAATCTCGAGAAAAATTTATAGAAGATTTAAAAGTTTGGCTCAAAATTGTAGAAGACAAATACGGTGAGAAACCTATTATATATACCTATTATTACTATTACAAAGACCATTTAAAAGGCGAATTTGATGATTATCCGCTATGGTTGGCAAATTATAATGATGTGATGGTTCCTTCACCTGATGATGATTGGAAATTGTGGCAATTTACCGAAAAAGGAATCGTAAAAGGAATTAACACCAAAGTTGATCTCAACATTTATAATGGAAATCTGTGGAGTTTTAAAAAACTAACTTTAGAATAAAACTGAGCACAAATTTTTAGAGACAAATTAAAAAAATCTTAAAATTTCTGCCCAAAAATAACATCAGATTCGTTCAAAAATTAAAATTTAATTAAAAGACATGGTTTCTGTCTGAAATCTTGTTGTCTATTTTGATTTAATCTTTAATTTTGCTCCGAAAATGAAACAAAAAAGACTTCATATTTTATTTTTGCTTCTGTCTTTATTCATCTGTGGACAGAGTTTTTTGGGATTCGAAATAGGAAATCCCAACCATCAGCTCGTACAGAAACATCAGAAAAAAGCAACGAACTATTTTTCTCAAGACGACTTAACCTTGGTAGATGATTGGGATGGCGAATCTGAAAATGAAGAAACAGAATCTCAGAAAAGTTTTGCTCAAGCTCATTTTTCGTTTCAACATTTCTTACAAAAATTCTGTAGCAGTTTTTTTGAAGGAAAAAATATGTATCAAGGTTTTTCTCAGCCTAAAACCCATTCATTTTCTATAATTTACTTACTTTTTAGGGCTATTAGAATTTGATTTTTCTTGTTCTAAAAGTTGTTGATTTCTAATTAATGACTCTATATCGTTTTCAAAAAAAATATTTTTTGAAGCGGATTCTATTTCCATTATTTATTTCACTTTTCTGGGTTTATTACTAAAAAAATCATTTTTCAAAGATTGATTATAGACTATAGTGCTTGTATATCAATTGATTGAAATAGATGTAATGATATTCTCTAAATGAATTTAATTAAAAAACAATAATAAAAATTATCTCGGATGACTATGAACAAAAACATTTTCATTTCAACAATGATCATCACTTTCAGTTTATTGAGTTGCAGCAAAAAAGAAGCAGAAAATAAAGAATTTGAAAGTGAGTTTACCGCAACCACTGCCTTAGTAAAAGATACGGTGTTTACTAAAGAATATGTATCACAAATTCGCTCTTTAAAAAATATAGAAATTAGAGCTCAGGAAAAAGGCTATCTAGAAAAAGTATTTGTAGATGAAGGACAGTATGTACATGCTGGGCAACCGCTTTTTAAAACTATGGCTTCACTACACCAAGTAGATTTATTAAAAGCACAGGCAGAAGCTAAAGCGGCTGAAATAGAATTAGGTAACGCAAAATTATTAGCAGACAAAAATGTAGTTTCTAAAAAAGAACAAGAATTGGCAAAAGCCAGATTAGACCAAGCTAATGCAGAAGTTGCTCTGGCAAAACTACATCTTTCTTTTACCGTAATTAGAGCTCCTTTTTCTGGAACTATTGATAGAATTCCTAAAAAACTAGGAAGTTTGATAGATGAAGGAGAACTGCTAACCAGCCTATCAGACAACAGTCAAATCTATGCTTATTTTAATGTATCTGAACCAGAATATTTACAATACCAACAAAACGTAAAAGACAGAGGAGACAGCCACGTTACTCTAAAATTAGCAAATGACGAGATGTTTCAATACACAGGTAATGTAGAAGTGATAGAAAGTGAATTTGACCCTGAAACTGGTAATATTTCTTTCCGTGCTAAATTTCCAAATTCTGAAAAATTATTGAAAAACGGGCAAACAGGGAAGGTTCTAATGAATGTACCTGTAAAAAATGCATTGATTATTCCTCAAAAAGCAACGTATGAAATTCAAGATAAAAAATATGTTTTTGTCTTAGATAAAAATAACAAAGCCGTTTCGAGAGAAATTACAACTTCAGGAGAATTTCCAGATTTATATGTCGTAA
>DDFD01000070.1 GCA_002337005.1 Flavobacteriales bacterium UBA1937
CAGAATACAGAATGTAGATAAAGTATTTCATAGCAAAAAGCCATCAGAAATTTCTGATGGCTTGCTCCTCTTCTTGGGCTCGAACCAAGCACCCTCTGATTAACAGTCAGATGCTCTAACCGACTGAGCTAAAAAGGCTACTCTGTTTGTTTTGAGTGGTGCAAATATAATACGTTTTTTCTTTTCCTACAAAATATTTTTAGAAAAAATTTTCATTATTTTAAAAATGGAGAAATAATGAATTTATAAATATCTGAACCAAAGATTAATAACATTAATCCTAATAAAAAGATTACACCAATCATTTGAGCGTTTTCTAAAACTTTTTGTGGTACTGGTTTGCCAGTTATTAATTCCCAAGTGGTAAATAAAGCGTGACCGCCATCTAAACCAGGGATTGGCAATAAATTTAAAAAGGCTAACCAAGCAGAAAACATTGCCGTAAAATTCCAAAAAGCTATCCAATCAATTTCTTTTGGCATCATTTTGATGATAGCAATAGGACCGCCTACATTTTTATAACCCTTAATTTTTTTGTTAAACATCAATTTGAATTGTTTAATCTGCATAGTAAGAGATTCTACAGTTCTCTCGAAACCTCTGCTAACTGCAGGTAAAAAGCTGTATTCTTTTGTGGTCTCTGTCTGTTCTATCGCTTTTTGAGCTAAGCCAAAATCTGGTCCAAAACCTATCTTGCCGTCCTTTGTTGTAGTGATTTCTACAGTTTTTATTTCGTTATTTCTTAAGAAATCTAATTTAACAGCAGTATTTTTCTTAGTAGATAATTCTTTAATTAGTTCATCATGAAAGTTGATTTTTTTACCATCTAATCCTACGATTTTGTCACCAACTTTTAATCCTGCTTCTTTTGCTGGGCCAGCAATTAATGTATCTACAACTGGTGCAAATCTATTTACGATATAAGATTTCGCAGTTTTTGCGCCTAAAATATGGGCAATTCCATCTTCGTTTGGTGCAAAACTTACTTCTTTGCCATCTCTTAGAACTGTAATTTTATTAGCAAGAAGCATATTAATAAGTGAATTTTCTAGTCTTTCAGCAGGTTTACCATCTATTTTTAAAATTTTATCACCGTTCTTAAGTCCCATTTTTGCACCTTCTTCAGAAACAGAAATTCCATTTTGGAATTTTGCTAAGTCATGGTATTTTTCTCCTACAGACAAATTTAATCCAGTGTAAATAGCCCAAGCTAAAATGACATTCACAAAAATACCACCTAGCATAATAATTAATCTTTGCCAAGCTGGTTTGCTTCTGAATTCCCAAGGCTGTGCAGGTTGTTTTAGTTGTTCGGTATCCATACTTTCATCTACCATTCCAGCTATTTTTACATAACCACCAAATGGCAGCCAACCAATTCCATATTCTGTTTCACCTATTTTTTTCTTCACCAATGAAAACCATGGGTCAAAGAAAAGATAAAATTTTTCGATTCTGCATTTAAACCATTTTGCTGGTAAAAAGTGTCCTAACTCGTGTAGAACAACTAAAATTGAAATACTTAAAATAAATTGAAATATCTGCGTTGCTAATTCCATTAATTGTAATTTTTTTTAAAACTATGCAAATGTAATAATTCTGTTTCACTAAAACTGTACCAAATAAAAAAAGACGCCTAAAAGCGTCTTTAAAATTAATATTTTATAAATTTTTAGAAGTTGAAAGAAAGACCAAGACTTCCGTTATTACCCGCTTCTATAAATGCACCTACATTATTATTAAAGAAATACCTTACGCCAAGGTGAGCACCAAGACCAAAAGTGTTACCAATAACACCTACGTCTAAACCTGGATAAAGATCCCATTTGCTAGGCATTCCTAATGCATCTTGCAGGTGGAAGTTTAATCTACCAAATGCAAAAAAATTGTTGTCTTTGTTTTCATCTTTATAACCAGAAAAATAAAAATTAGCTCCTGCTCCTACAGAAATTAGTTTTGAAATCCCATAATCATAAGTTGCTGTAATCCCAGATCCATTGCCCCATCCATTGAAACCTACTTGTACTTTTTGGTCTCCATTGCCTTCCCAAGCTTGTGCAAATGTCATTTGTCCTAAAAAGAACATCGCAAAAACAAATACGATTTTTTTCATAACTTTATTTTTTTAATTGTTTCTATAACTGCAAATTTAGCTTTTTGTTGTTCTTTAAATTTATTTTTGTGGTAATATTGTAAAACAAAATGATAATCCTGAAACTTAAGGGCAATGAAAATCATAGGTTTAAATCAAAATATTGTTTGGAAAGATAAACAAGCTAATTTTTTTCTAATAGAAGATAAATTCAGCGATTTGGAAGCAGATTTGTTTTTGCTTCCAGAAATGTTCAGTACAGGATTTTATATGAAACCAGAAGAAGTGGCAGACAGACAAGAAGAATCTTTGTCTTGGATGAAATCTTTTGCCAAATCTAAAAATTCTGCCATTGCAGGAAGTACTTCGGTTAAAGAAAATGATAAGTTTTATAATAGATTTTACTTTGTAAAACCAGACGGAAGTTATCATTTTTATGATAAAAAACACCTTTTTACCTATTCTGGTGAAGATAAAGTTTACACTGCGGGAGCAGAAAGAGTAATCGTGGAATATCTAGGTTTTAAAATTTTGCTTCAGGTCTGTTTTGATGCTAGGTTTCCTGTCTTTTCTAGAAATAAAAGAGATTATGATGTGGTTCTGTATGTTGCCAATTGGCCAGAAACCAGAGTTTTGGCTTGGGAAACTTTAACCAAAGCTAGAGCTATAGAAAATCAAGCGTATGTCTTTGCCCTCAATAGAGTAGGCACAGATGGTAATCAACTTAATTATGTAGAAAGTAGCCATTGCTTTTTTGCAGATGGTACAGATATTTCTACCAAAAAAAATGATTTGGTTTTGGCGGAATTAGACTTAAATAAACTAAAAGATTTCAGAAAATCTTTCCCCTTTTTAGATGATACAGATGAATTTATGTTGGTGGATTAGTAAAAGTGTATCCTCTTAACTAGAGTGGTCAGAAATGATTTTCCAGCCGTCTTTAAATTTTTGAAAAATTAACGTATAAACACCGTTTGGTGTATCTTTTTCTCGGATTAATTTCCACTTTCCAAATACAAAAGCATAGTCTTTGCCTAGAGGTTTTACAGAAATATCAGAAAATTCTAAAACGCCCATTTTTTCTTTATTAGGATACGTTTTTTTGTAATTATCTAATGTTTTTTGCCAGCCATAAGTTGGACCGTTAGACCCTACAAAAAGCAGCGTGTCGTTTTGCCAGTAACCGCTCATAAATTCTTCTAAGTTTCCTTTATTCCAGGCGGATTGTTGTGTGTAAAGAACTTTTAGAATTTCTTTTTCTTGCGAAAATGCTAAAATTGAAAACCCTAAAAACAGAAATATTGCTAACTTTTTCATATCAAATTTTTGTAAAATTAAAAAAAAAGGAGCTAAATTCTAGCTCCTTAATTTTATTTTTTTATCTATTCTTAATATAATCATTTAATTGTCTGGCATTATTTTCAAAATCAAACGCATCATACAAATTGTAATAATTTCTTTTATCTACACAATTTTTGTAAGCCATTTTTGCAAATTCTAATCTGTTTTTATCAAAACTAAATTCCCTCATTATCGTTTTGATTTGGTCGGTGTTAAAGTAAGTTCTGTTTAACTGAGTAGCTAAAAACTCTAGTTTACGGTCATCAAAACTTTGTCTTTTTATCATTTGTAAAAGCGAGGAAAACTCTCGACCTGATATTGTGTTTTCATAAAAGTCATCATTCCCGAAATCATTAGAAGGATTCCAATAATTTCCATTGTTGTTATGATAGGGATTATTCCAAGTATCATTCCATACATCTCCATAGTTGTTTCTAAGATTGTAAGTTCCTAATAGGTATAAACCATTATAACTGAAATAATCTAGAACCATTCTGGTATTGTTTCTAATGTTAATTTTAGTTCTATAAACCAAAAAATTTCGATCATAAATAGAAATAATGCTGTTGCCAGGTTTTAAATCAAAAAACCTGAATTTCCCTGAAGAATTAGACGTTCTTTGATCACCAATTTCAACACTATACATTCCCATTTCAGGGATTCTAATAAAAACTTCGGCATAACCATAATTGTAGTTGTAATTCCATTGGTAGTTTGGGTTTTTACGTTCAGCGGTGTTTGGCTGCTTGCCTATATTAGAATTTCCTCTAAAAGAATCGTTGTTGTTTTTAGAATTATTTCTTTCCCAGCCTTCATTTTTTGGAAGATTCATTTCAGATTTGTTGACTTCGTTTTTTAATAATTCTCCTACTTTACCTGCTTCTTGAGCTCTAAAGTGTATTGCAATTAATGCGGCGAATAAAAAATAAAATTTTTTCATAATATTCAATTTTAGTAAAAACTCAAACGTTATTTTTGTTTTTTAGTTTTCTGTTATGCTTTATGATATTCTATTTCTGTGCCAAATAAATCTAAAATAGAAAATGCAACGAAACCATTGTAGTTTTCGTTGCATCTGTATAAAAAATATGAAAAGTTTAGCGGTTGGTCTTTTTTAAAATCATTTGTGTTTTATTAACACAAAAATACAAGTTAAAATTGTTTTTTCTTTAGTAAAAATTAGATGAAAAATGGTAATTTTTATCGGTATATATGATTTCTAAATTCAGACGGTGAGATGCGCGCATTGGTTTTAAAAAATTTAGTAAAATAGGAGTTGTCTTCAAATCCTAACTGAAAAGAAATTTGCGAGATGCTAAACTCAGAATTAATCAATAATCTTTTTGCTTCTAGTATAATTCTATTTCTAATGATTTCGCCAGCTGTTTTGCCAGAAACATTTTTACATATAAAATTGAGATAGTTAGCTGTAATTGCCAGTTTGTCTGCGTAGTATTTTGGGTAATGTTCTGTAGAGTGGTTTTCTTCTACTAATTTTTCAAATTTATAAATAAGATTTTTTTGATTGGTAATATTTATATTTTCTTCGGGATTGTTTAGTTCATTCAAAACGGTATAAAAAAGTTCTAACAAGTGAATTTTCAGCAAATTTTTAGAAGTTTTGGTATGTTGTTGATAGAGTGTTTTTATTTTTTGAAAAATATGTCTGTAATCATTAATTTGCTCCTCTGGCAGCTTGTAGTAAGATACAGAACGATTAAAACTGAAGATAGGTAGTTGGTCTATACACTGTGATTTATTAAGAAAAGAGCTAAATAAGTCTGGATTAAAATTAATAAGACAACCAAGAGCATTTTTGTCTGTAATGCTTAAATCGTGCACTTGTCCTGGTGCTAAAAAGTAGATGACAGGACCAGAAATTGGGTATTCTTTGAAATCAATTTTATGTGTACCAGAACCTTTTTCTATATACAAAACTTGGTAAAAAGTATGACGATGCGGTTTGTGCGGAAGATGCTCATCAGTCAATAATTCTTTTAATTCGTGAACGACTATTTTTTGCTCAGAATCTTTATTAGTAATGAGGTTACAAGCGCTATAAACCGGAAAATGAGTCATTTTATTGATGTTGTTTAAGAAGGTTTGTTAATGTATTAACATCATGCACGCCACTTTCTTTCCAGAGTAATTGTCCGTTTTTGAAAATGGCTAAAGTAGGTACACCTCTTACATTGTACTCTGAGGCAATCGCAGGATATTGGTCTATATCTATTTTAATAATTCTGGCAGCATCACCTACTTGTTCTTTCACAGTTACTAGAACAGATGATTGTACTCTGCAAGGCTGGCACCAAGTTGCAAAAAAGTCTATCAAAACAGGCTTTTCTGAATTAATAATTTCTTGAAATTTTTGTGACATCTTTTTTTATTTAGTTTTTTTCAGGTTCTTTATATTTAGAATATGGAACTTCGCAGTTTCCTGAGGCACATCCGAATTTGAAAACAGCCATTGCTACAAAATATAATCCAAACGGGATTAAAATCCACATTCTATCCATTACAGATTGTGTGATTGCCCAAATTCCGCCAATTAAATAAATAATCCTTCTGAAATTCCAATCTCTGAGAAAGTCTTTCATTTTATTAAGATAATTTTGATTTTAAACCACTCCAGCCGCCACCGTTATATACTTCAGAAAAACCACTGTTTAGCAATATACTTTTTGCAGCAGCACTTCTGGCTCCGCTAGCGCAACAGGTAATTACTGGTTTGTTTTTATTAATTTTCCCAAGATTTTGATTAAGGCTTTGCAAAGGAATATTTTTAGAACCTTTTATATGTCCACCGTTATATTCTGCGGGTGTTCTTACATCAATAATCTGAGCTCCGTTTTTTACCAATTCTTTGAAATCTACAGATGTTCCTCCGAAAAGGTTTTTTAAAAATCCTAACATAATTTTTTATTTATTTTTTTTAGTTTTTTGGAATGATGAAAAAATCAAATAGCCCATAACCATGCCATAAACAGAACTGTTGATAGGTTTAGACGTAATGGCGCAAGTGCCAGAACTACAACCTATAAAATGATAATAAGCATAGCCTAGAATTCCACCAATAAGCACTCCTAAGATGCTGATTTTATATTTTTTGACAAATTCCATATTGCTGAAATTATTTTTTTGTAAAAGCGAAGTTTCATTAAAATGCTTTTGTAAATTTATTTATTCTCTTTTACAAGTATTAATGCCAAAGAGAGTGTAGAGAGGGCAAAAACTCATTAAACTGGTTAATATAAATACCAATGCTAAGCAGAGTGCAGCAATCCCGAAGTAGCCTTCTATCACTTTGAAATAAACCAAGGCTGCAAACACTAAGGCTAAAAACAGACGAATATATTTGTCTGTGTTTCCCATATTTTTTTTCATAATTTTTATTTTTGATGGTTAATGCATTCTTTTAATAAAATGGATAAAAACTTCCGTATTTTTTCTTGGTTCTATACTGTTGTAGCAATTTTCTAAGGTTTTAATTTCAAAAAAATTTTCAAATATTTTTTGGTATTCTTCTGCCGAGCCGCCAAAAGGTGGGGTGGTTTTCCCAAAATCTTTATTGAATAACAATCCTATAATTTTACCCTTTTCATTAAGCAAATCAAACATCTTTTCTACATACTTTTCTCTCAAATTAGGGTCTAATGCACAGAAAAAAGTTTGCTCTACAATTACATCATATTTCCCTTGGTGGTTAAAAAAATCTTCGCAAATCACTTTTACCTCAGCATGCGGAAATTTCTCAGAAATAATTTCACAAGCTTTTGGAGAAATGTCTAGAAGTGTGATGTTTTTGAAGCCTTCTTCCAAAAGCAATTCTGCTTCGTGAGCATTGCCACAACCAGGGATTAAAATTTTTATTTCCTTATCTTCTACCTGAAGAAAATATTCTGAAATGGCAGAAGATGCCGAACCTATATCCCAGCCTGTTTCGCCGTTTTCCCAGCGTGAATTCCAAAAATTTTGATCTAAAATGTTTTCTTTCATTTACTTTTTTATGGGTTTGCATCCAATTCTTTCATTATCAAAAAAATATTTTCAATATCTCTTCCTACTACTTCGTGTTCTACATTTACAGGAATTTCAAAAATATCACCCATTCTCAGTACTATGCTTTCATTATTGATGTTAAAATCTATTTTTCCCCTCATCATTACCAAAGTCGCAGGAACTGTGGTAATATGTTTTGCCAGTACTTGTTTTTCTAATAATCCTACCGAAAATAGGTTGGTGTTTTCTGTTTTTTTAATGCTAAGAACAGATGGTCTGTCTTCATTAAAAGTTAATTTCTCAAAAATATTCATGATAAGAAAGTTTTACTTTGACAAACAAAATCTGTGGTGGGTATTTTTTCAGTTTTTTTAATTCCATTAAAACCACCTTCCACTTCTGTGAAATTTCTATAACCTCTTGCCTGTAAGATGCTCGCAGCAATCATACTTCTATAACCACCTGCGCAGTGTAGGTAAAAATGTTGGTTGTTGTCTAGTGCATTTACCCAATCATTGATATAGGCCAAAGGTTTGCTGTAAGCATCTTCTACATGTTCGGCAGCATATTCTCCTTCTTTTCTTACATCTATCACTATCGCGTTTTTATTCCATTTTTCTGAAAATTCTTCAGGTGAAATTCTGTGTATTGTATCTATTTCTTTACCCGAATTTTTCCAGGATTGAAAACCGCCATCTAAATATCCTAAAATGTTATCAAAGCCTACTCTAGAAAGTCTGGTGATAGTTTCTTCTTCGGTACCTGCATTACAAACCAAAAGAATAGGTTGCTGTACATCTACAATCATATTGCCTACCCAAGGTGCAAAATCACCTTTAAGCCCAATATTGATAGACTGAGGAACAAATCCTTGGTGAAATTCTGCTGCATTTCTGGTGTCTAAAATTAAAGCGCCAGTTTCTTCTGCTGCCGTTTCGAAATCTTCTACAGAAAGAGGATTATTGCCTTTTTTCATTACATTTTCAAAACTTTCATAGCCTCCTTTATTAAGTGCTACATTCATTCCGAAATATTTCGGTGGAGCGGTAAGCCCATCTAAAACCGCCGCAATGAAATTTTCCTTAGAAGTTTGCTTTAATGCATAATTGGTTTGCTTTTGGTTTCCAAGAGTATCTACCGTTTCTTTTTGCATATTTTTGCCACAAGCAGAACCTGCACCATGTGCGGGATATACTGTAATATCATCTGCTAATGGAAGGATTTTATTGTACAAAGAATCATAGAGAAGACCTGCCAATTCTTCTTGAGTGAGATTGGCGGCTTTTTGAGCTAAATCAGGTCTTCCTACATCTCCTAAAAATAGGGTATCTCCTGAGAAAATAGCGGTGTCTTTTCCGTTTTCGTCAATGAGCAGAAAAGTAGAACTTTCCATCGTATGACCAGGGGTATGCAGTACTTTAATTTTTATATTTCCGATTTGGAAAATTTGATTGTCTTCTGCAATGATGGCTTCGAAAGCAGGTTTTGCAGTAGGGCCATAAACAATAGGAGCGCCAGTTTTTTGAGATAAATCTACGTGACCAGAAACAAAATCTGCGTGGAAATGCGTCTCAAAAATATATTTCAGCTTTACATTGTCTTTTTCTAATCTTTCTAGGTAAGGTTGTACTTCTCTCAAAGGATCTATAATGGCAGCTTCGCCGTTAGAAACAATGTAATAAGCTCCTTGTGCTAGACAACCTGTATATATTTGTTCTATTTTCATATTGATAAATTTTACCATTTTTTGTCACTACGAAGTTACATCAAAAAAATGATTAGAAAATCTATTCTTTAATTTGGTAAAGCAAAGATGAGAGAAAAAAATGTAGATTTATGTAACAAAAATTACATAAGCGATAGATACTTGCTATAATAGAAATTAGTGAAAAAACACTTCTTTGAGGATGATGTAAGTTCCCATTATTAAGACAAACCAGCCGAAGATAGGTTTTAGTTTTTTACCATCTATTTTTTTAGAAACCTTGATTCCTATTATCAATCCTAATACAGCGATGCCAGTAAAAATCAATAAAAATTCCCAATCTATGCTGTTTATGTTCTGCGAACTAGCAAAACCTAGTAATGAATTCATAGAAATAATAAACATAGAAGTGCCAATTGCTTTTTTCATCTCTAAGTTCAAGAGCATTACCAGCGCAGGAACAATCAGAAAGCCACCACCAGCGCCAATCATCCCTGTAATCATGCCAACAGCGATACCTTGGGTAATAAGCAACGGATATTGTGGTGATTGTGTTTTGCTTTCAATTTCTTGATTTCCTATAATCATTTTAATGGAAGAAAGTAGCATAAGTGAGGCAAACATTACCAAGATAAATGCATTTTTGGGCACGTGAAAATCACCAATATTAATAAGATTTACTGGCAAATGTGGAAGAACTATTTTCCTAACAAAAATGATAGAAAATACAGACGGAATACCAAAAACCAAAGCTGTTTTGTAATCTACATTTCCTTGTCTGGCATTGCCAATTGCTCCGAAAGCACTAGCTACTCCTACTACAAAAAGTGAAAGTGTAGTGGCAGAAAGTACATCTATCTTAAAGAGATATACAAAAATAGGAACTCCTAGAATACTACCACCACCACCTATAATGCCCATTACAAGACCAATGATGAGTGCAAAAAAATATCCTAAGATTTCCATATTTTTAAATTCTTTTGCAAAATTGAAACATTTTTAAATAAAAAAATGCAACTAATGTTGCATTTCTTATAAATTTATAATAATTCTATTTTATTTCTGCCGAGTTTCAGTTTACCGTCTTCTTCCAAAGATTTTAGGAGCCTAGAAACCACTACTCTTGCTGTGCCTAGTTCGTTGGCTAGCTGTTCATGTGTAGTATGTATTATTTTAGAATCATTGAGTTCAGATTTTTTATGAAGCAAAGAAAGTAATCTTTCATCTACTTTTTTGAAAGTTACTTCGTTTACCATTTCCAGTAATTCTTCGAATCTTTTGTGGTAAAGCTTGAAGATGTAATCTAGCCATTCTGGATGCGTTTTAATAAGTGCGGTTACTTTTTCGGTAGGTAAAAAAAGAATTTCTGCATCTTCTTCTACTTCTGCTTTTACTTTAGATGTTTCTCCGTGTAAACCACCAAGAAAAGACATTACGCAACTTTCTCCCGCTTTTATATAATAGAGTAAGATTTCTCTACCATCTTCTTCTGTTCTTAGTACTTTTATGCTGCCTTTTGTAACGATAGGAATAGATCTAATTCTTGCGTTTTCGTCTAGAATTACATCGCCTGCTTCGTAATCTTTTACAATACTGTACTCGTATAATTGAGAAAGCAATTCTGGTGTTGCACTAAATTCTGTGGTTTTTGACATTTTTATTCGTAATAAATTTTATACATTAATTCTTTTAAATCCTCATTAATGTTATTTTTTAATTTAAAATCAAAATAATCTGATTTATTTTTTTCACCATCATCATAAATTACTATTCCTTCGTTTTTGTCATAAATGAAATCTTTTGTTTTATTAGACTTTACAATTCTTGAAATTCCTTCTAAGTATTGTTTTGTTTCATTGGTCGGTTCCCATTTATTTTTATTGGTTTCATAAAATTTAACTAATTCTTCTAAAGCATAAACACTAGCTTCAATATTAAAATCGTTTAAGCCAGAAGATAATTCATTTATAGATTTATTTTTACTTAGCCATTCTTTTTTAGCTTCAGCTTCTGTGATAATAGATTTTAGCATTAGGCTATCTCTTTGCGCGGTTTTAGATATTACAATATTTACCTTTGTTTTATCGTCAAAAGCATTATTTTTTGCAACTTCAAGTAATTTAAAAGAATTAACGAAAGATTGCTCAAAATCTTTGAGTTTTGTAGCGTCAAATTTTTCGCTTGTTATTCTGAATTTTATATTCCATACACCACAATCATATAATGAAAATAATGATGTGTTTTTTTGTTCTTTTTGTCCTTTAAAAAAGTCAGGAATCATTAGGTTATAATCAAATACGCTTCTTATTCCTGAAACTGCAACCTTTTCATTTTCTAATTTTATAAACTCAGGAATTAAATTTGGAGCATTAGTTGCATTTCTGTTTACAGCTATTTTAAAAGCATTAAATTGCTCTCTTAAATTCTCATTAGTTGCTTCAGAAGGATAAACATAAATGTTAATTTTTACAACTAATTTTTTACCATCTTTTAATAAATAAGTACTGCCAATATTATAATTTTTTTGATCATAAGAAACCAACTCTTCTCTATTAAAGCCTTGCCAATAATCAGGAAAAGCAAATTTTGAGAATGTATGAATATATTCACCTTTATGAAAAAATAATAAAGGTTTTTGTCTCATTTGCGAAAATGACAAAAAAGGGATTATGAAAAAAAGAAGAAATTTATACATTTAATTAATCTTTAATATTTCAAAGCTGTTTTTCCCAAATTCTAAGTTTTCTCCTATTTTTTTAGCTTTTAAAGTCTTAAAAATTGGTGCGTCTTCAGATACCGAAATTACGTCTTTTTCGGCATATTTGAAAATAGGAACTGATACTCCTACAAAAATATAAGTTTTATTAGTTTCAATCATAGTTCCTGCTTCTATTTTATCATTAATTTTGGTTTTAGAATCTTCTAAAAATTTCAAATTATGTTTGGCAGATTTTAGCATATTTTCATACCGAAGTTGCATGTCTTTTGCCTCGTTTTGTCTGGCGTAATCATCAGGATCTAGCGTGTTATCTTCGTCCATATTAGATTCTTGCTTGTAACGTTCAATAGATGCTTTCAAATTATTGATTACTTTTTCTTGCTCATCTATTATAGCAGATAAAATTTTTGCTTTATCCATAACTTTATTTTTTTATAATGAAGTCTAACAAATTTAAGTCTTTTTTGCCTGATAATCTTTTTATTACAGATGAGGTTTGTCATTACAGGTTTTTATCCAAAAACAAAACCTTCTTTGCCTGTTTCAGCAAAAAAGGTTTTTAATTAAAGTGATAGTTTATGAAAAATTTTAAAATGTATAACTAAATCCTGCACTAAAACTTCTGCCAGGAGACAAAATTCTCAATGTTTTATCAGTAGAATAAGCTCTGCTTAAATGTTCAGAATAAGCTCTATCAAAAATATTGAGCACATCAAATGTTAAATGAGCATTTTTAAATACGTTATATTTAGCGTTGAAATCAAAAACTGAAAGATCTTTGGTTTTTAATTCTCCAAAATCAGGGTTAATACGGTCTTGTTTACCCGAAAATCTATAATTAACACCTAAAGTAACAGGCGAAAAATCTGCTTCAAAATTCCATCTGAAATCTAGAGGAGCAATTTCTGGCAAAGGATTATTGGTTTTAATGTCTTCTGCATAAGTGTATGCTGCGGCCATTTCTGTTCTGTATTTTGGCAAAAATTGCCAATTAAATCTTGCTTCAGCTCCAGTTTTAAAAGCTTTATCAATATTTTGAATTTGTCTAGTTCCTGGCGAAGACATAGAATAAGGTTTAATAGGAACTACAACTCCAGTTATATAATCTTGTAGATGAGAATAGAAAACATCTGCTTGAAAGAAAACATTATCTCTTTTGTAAGTGTAAATTAAATCTACCTGATTGTTGGTTTCTGGCTTTATATCAGGATTTCCCACCAATTCATAAGCATCTATTCCTACCACAAATCTATTGATAAATCTTTCGGTTAAGCTTCCACTTCGTTGTGCTCTTCCTGCCCAAATTCCTATTTGTGAGTTTTTGGTTAAATTCTGATTATACCCCAAACTTACATTATGGTTGAAATCGCTAGATTTTCCGTCTCCATAAAGAGTTTTGAATAAATTTGATAAATCTTTTGCGTCTGCTTCATTATAATCTAATCTTAAAGAAAATACCAATTTAGAATTTGAGAAAGCATATTGATATTCATTAAACCAACCTATTTGATTGATATGAGAATCTTGCCAAGAAGTTCCGTCTCTCATTGGCATCATTGCAGGCATCGTCATTCTAATATTTTCTGCACCTTCGTGTTTGTAATCAAATCCTGTGTAGAAAGTGTTTTTGCTCCAAGCAAATTTAGCCTCCATTCTTGCTCCGTATGTGGAAGATTTCACATCAGAAACCATTTTTCTATCAGGAGTTCCCATAGAATGTTTCACGTCTGTAACGTAAGAATTAAAATCAATTTGTTTTAAATATTTGTGATTGAATTTTGCTAAATGTTTCAGTTGATACATCCACGTTTTGTCATAGATTAAATCCATACTAAGTGCCGCAAATTCTACATCTCTCCCTTGGTTGGTGTTGATTTGAAGTGTAGTTACATTGTTTTCGTTCCATTTGTAATTTCCTTTAGTGCCGATATTATATCTAAGGAAAGCAGAGCGAACTTCGTTGCCGTTTCCGTCTTTGTATCGATCGCCTTTTTGATAAGAACCGAATAAATCCCAAACTATTTTTTTAGATGAAACTTGCGTTAAAACTTCGTTTCTGGTTACATTTCCGTTGGTTTCATAACCAGTAGATATTCTCCCTCCTAATTTCGTTTTGTCTGTAAAAACCGGTGGAATAGTGATAAAATTAATGGTTCCTCCAAAAGAATTACCATTTCTGAAATGATAAGGTCCTTTGTAGATTTCTGCTTCTTGTACGGTATTGAGATTCACCTGAGAAACAGCGGGATCCATTCTACTAGGGCAAGCATTGATGGCAGCAGCAGCACCATCTATTACAATATTTAATTGTTCATATTTAAAACCTCTCAAAACAGGATCTGTAGCATAATTTCCAGCTTTTCTAATGCCATTAATTTCTGGTAAAGAACTCAGGAATTTACCAGCATCGTGGTTGAGGTTGTCAGCTTGCTTTGTTTCTAGATTTTGTTTATTCTGTGCTTTTGTAGTGAGTTTAGTAATTTTTACTACTTCTATATTTTTGTACAAGCTGTCTTGTTTTTGTTGAGCAAAAACAGCAGTGGAAGCTGCTAAAAAGAGAGCAGCAACGCTTTTATTTTTAAAAGTCATTGTTTTAAAATTAGTTTAAAAAATCAAAATGTAAATATTCAGCATAAGATTTTATGCTAAAAATGAGTGAAAAGTGATTAGGTTTAAACTAAAATTTCGGGTGGTTGCAAGCCATTTTTTAAATAACCATCTAGAGTGAATGTATGGTTAATGGAAACAATCTTGGTTGTAGTAGAAAAAACCACAGGATTTTTAATGATGAATTCTGCATTTTTAGCAGGAACTACTTGTAATTCAAAAGAATATTTGATGTTAGAAATAGGGCTTTCATCTCTTTGAGCTTCTTTTTTTACCTGACATTTACCAGAACAATCTAACTCTGGTTTTTGTTTGTTGATACATCTTGCTTTGTAGTACTCTTTATTAATTTGATAATCAATAAAATAGAGTGAATTTTGGAAGCTTGCCCCAAAAATCATCACCGAAAGCAATATGGAAATGAAGAATTTCATCAGTTTTGCAAAGATATTAATTTGAACAAAATTAAGAACTGATATTTATCATGTTTTCTCTTTGTAAGGGCATCCTTTAAAATTTTTTAAAAAGTTTTTTGAAATATTACTAAATTTAGGCTTTCAAAAAAACAAAAATGGCAGACAAAACAAAATTTATTGAAGAGCTAAACGCTAAATATCAACCAAAAGGGGAATATATTGTACTAGGAAAAGGAATGTTAGGCGGAGAAGTAATCACCGAAGTAGATGTAAACATTCCTCTTAAAACCATTAATAGACATGGTCTTATAGCTGGTGCTACTGGTACTGGTAAAACCAAAACTTTACAAGTTTTTGTAGAGCAACTTTCACACAAAGGAATTCCTACATTGGTAATGGATATTAAAGGTGACCTCTCAGGAATTGCGGTAGAAGGCGAACAAAATGATAAAATAAATGAACGCTATGCAAAAACCAAGTTGCCATATCAACCACAATCTTTCCCTGTAGAATTAATGACCATTTCTGCCGAAAAAGGATTAAAACTAAGAGCTACGGTTACAGAATTTGGCCCTGTTTTGCTTTCTAAAATTTTAGGATTAAATGATACACAATCTAGCATCATGTCTATCGTTTTTAAATATGCTGATGATAAAGGTTTACCTTTAATAGACTTAGATGATCTTAAAAAAACATTGCAATATGTGACGGATAATGATGAAGGCAAAAAAGAATTAGCCAGCAATTATGGTGCTATTTCTCCTGCTTCTTTAGGTGCAATTCTCCGTTCTATTGTAGCTTTGGAACAGCAAGGCGCAACGGGTTTTTTCGGTGAACCAAGTTTTGATGTTGAAGATTTATTGCAAACAAGAGGCGGAAAAGGAGTAGTAAATGTTCTAAGAGTAGCAGATATACAAAATCAGCCGCAATTGTTCTCTACATTTATGCTTTCTCTTTTTGCTGAAATTTATATGACTTTTCCAGAAGAAGGAGACAGCGGAAAACCAAAATTGGTTCTTTTTATAGACGAAGCTCATTTGATTTTTAATGAAGCAAGTAAAGCTTTGCTTTCACAAATAGAAACAATGGTTAAATTGATACGTTCTAAAGGAGTTGGGATTTATTTTATCACCCAAATTCCGGGTGATGTTCCAGAAAATGTTTTAGCACAATTAGGTCTCAAAATTCAGCATGCACTGCGTGGTTTTACTGCTAAAGATAGAAAAGAAATAGACAAAGCCGTAGAAAACTATCCTATTACAGAATATTACGACGCTGGAAATCTCATTCAAAATTTAGGAATTGGAGAAGCTTTTGTTACAGCGCTTGATGAAAAAGGAATTCCTACACCCTTGGTACAAACATATTTGATTTCGCCAGAATCTAGAATGGATGTTTTGTCTTCTGATGAGATTGATGATTTGGTAAACGCTTCAGATTTAGTAGAAAAGTACAACAAAGAAATAGACAAAGAATCTGCCTATGAAATTCTAACCAAGAGAATGGAAACTGCGGCAGCCGCAGAACAAGAAGTAAAACAAGAAAAATCTACGACAAGACAACCCAAAGAAGAACCAGGAATGTTCGAACAAGTTCTAAAATCTAGAGCTGGTAGAACTTTTACCAATACATTAGCAAGAGAAGGTGCAAAATTTGTCTTAGGAATGTTTGGTTTGAAAATGAGGAGGTAACTGAAATATATCATTTATAGAGAAAAAGGAACAATTTTTGCTTCCTTTTTTCTTTTTTTTAACCCTAATAAAAACACCGTGAAAACAAAATTATTTTTTCTATTTATCATTCTTTTCTCTTGGAATGTGAATGCACAGATTGTGAATATTCCAGATGCGAATTTTAAAGCGAAGCTTTTAAAGTCTTCAATAGATAGTTATATTGCCAAGGATATCAACTATAATTACATTAAGATAGATGAGAATGATGATGGTGAGATTCAAGTTTCAGAAGCAGAAAAGGTATTTCATCTTGATGTAGCTAGTGCATATCCTGCAATTACATCATTAAAAGGAATTGAATCTTTCAGAAATTTAAAAACTTTAAGTTGTGGGTTTAACGAAATTATTACTCTTGATTTAAGTAATAATATAGAGCTAGAATGGTTAGCCTGTGAATATAGTTCTTTGACTAATTTAAATGTTATTAATAATAAAAAATTAAAATATTTAGATTGTAGTAGTTCTAGCTTAAAGGCTATCGATGTATCGGGGTTAGAAAAATTAGAGACATTAGACTGTACGCAAAATAAAATAGAGAGTATAAATGTTAATGGTGCAATAAGCCTGAAGCAACTATTATGTAGTTATAATCTAATTAAATCTATGGATTTGGCTAGCAATATACTCCTTGAACGTTTTGATTGTACAAATAATGATATACTAATTTTGGATTTATCTAATAATTCTTTTTTAAAGGCTTTTAGTATTAGTTACAACGAGAATCTTACCTATTTGAATATTAAAAATGGGAAGAGGTACAATACGTTTAGTGCTGATTATACCAATCTCAAGTATTTATGTTGTGACAATGAAAACGTAGAGTTCTATAGAAATAATTTAACAAATAAAAACCTTGAAGTAAATAGCTATTGTTCATTCAATCCAGGCGGAAATTATAATACTATAACAGGCAAAGTGTCATTAGATTTAGATAAAAATGGTTGTACAGATGCCGATAAAGCTTTAGAATTTGTAAAGCTAAAAATAGAAAACGGCACGACTACAGAATACACTAATACTTTTAATCAAGGAACATATTATCACTATCCCAAAAATATAGGGACATTCACAATAACTCCTATTTTGGAAAATGAAAACTATATTGTTTCTTCTGCAATAGTTAATTTTACAGATATTAGCCATAATATTTTCACTCAAAACTTTTGTGTAACACCAAACAATAATATAAATGATTTAAACATTCAGATAATTCCTTTATCACAAGCAAGACCAGGTTTTGATACAAAATACCAAGTGATTTACAAAAATAAAGGAACTACCACATTAAGCGGAAATGTACTTTTTGCATTTAATAATGATAAAATCAATTATATTTCTTCTGATGTAGCGCCAAATGGTATAGAAGTAGGTAAATTAACGTTTAATTTTAACGATTTAAAGCCATTTGAAGAAAAAATGATTATTGTATTTATGCAAATCAATCCACCAACAGATGCTAATTTCCCTGTAAATGGTGGCGATATTTTATCTTATTCTGCACAAGTTTTTCCAATTGCTGATGACGAAACCCCAAGAGATAATACCTTTGCATTAAGACAAGAAGTAGTAAATTCTGTAGATCCTAATGATAAAACTTGTCTAGAAGGAGATATTATCACTCCAGATTTGGTAGGAAATGAAGTTCATTATTTAATCAGATTCGAAAACG